>DAIPYV010000028.1:0-25633 GCA_036782555.1 Saprospiraceae bacterium | reverse complement strand
TATTTTACCTAATCCGGTTAAAGACAATTTATACTTAGATTTTAAAGATGAGACAAATATTCAAATTTTCAATCAACAAGGTTACATTATGATGGACATCAATTTATTGGAGCAAAATTTAGACGTTAGCAACTTAAATTCTGGAATTTATTTCCTAAAAGCAACAAATAAGAGCGGAGTAGTGCAAATGTCGAAATTCATAAAGATCGACTAAGAATTTAAAATATCAGACCTATAATAACTCAACTATTAAATATATAGTCGTTAAATATTACTATCGAAAATAAAAGGAGTTGAAATCTAGAATTTCAGCTCCCTTTTTTTGTTTTTACTTCTTACGCTTTAGGTCATACTAGACCTAAAAATGTTATGTTTCAGCTAGAACCTTGATATTCATTGCAAGATCTACTCTCATACATTACCCCTACCTCTCTCTCACCACCACAGAAACAGGAAAATGATCACTAAACCCTAGTGGGTTGAGAGGTTTCCTCATGTCACCGAAAGGTATATGCTTTTTATACAAGCTATTGTACCCAACTCCACATCGATACCAATTAATAATACTTCTAATTTCTCCTTCCAATGCATTAAAATCTTTTACTAAAATATTTTTAATGTTACATATCAATTCTTCATGACTAGGTGGTGTTATACTTACAATACTCAAAAATGATTTCTTACAATACAAATGATTCTCTATGAAATTACAGAATAGATTTCTCCTTTTGCATCATCAGAACATTGTTCTACCTTTAATGGGACAAAAGAATCCTAACGGCGAAATTGAGCCAGAAGAATTGATAAGATGAATAAAAAAACCAAAAACTTAGGGAATAAATTGTTTAAACCATACAACATAACCATAAAAAACACTATTAATCAATGGGTTAATACAGGCAAATTGAAATTGTAGGTTTTTTGTGAGATGATAGTAAAAAAAATAAAAATGAACCATTTGCCTTAGAATTTTATTTAAAAGTATGCACTCAATAAAAAATAGAAAAATTAGATTATGATAAATAAAAAAGTAAACTCTGTCCAAGAGGCGCTGCAAGGACTTACTGATGACATGACAGTGATGTTAGGTGGTTTTGGTCTATGCGGTATACCAGAAAACTCAATAGCTGAGATGGTAAAAATTAATATAAAAAATCTAACTTGTATATCCAACAATGCAGGGGTCGATAATTTTGGTCTTGGTCTTCTATTGCAGAATAAGCAAATAAAAAAAATGGTGTCATCTTATGTAGGTGAAAATGATGAGTTTGAACGTCAAATGTTGAGTGGCGAACTTGAAGTAGAACTCATTCCACAAGGTACATTAGCAGAAAGATGCCGTGCTGCGCAGGTGGGTATTCCTGCTTTTTATACCCCAGCCGGATATGGAACAGAAGTAGCTGAGGGCAAAGAAGTGCGTGAATTCAATGGTAAAATGCACATTATGGAACATGCCTTTAACGCTGATTTTTCGATAGTTAAGGCATGGAAAGGCGACGAGGCTGGTAATCTAATATTTAAAGGTACCGCCAGAAACTTCAATCCTGCGATGTGCGGGGCTGCCAAAATCACAGTAGCCGAAGTGGAAGAATTAGTGCCGGTCGGATCATTGGATCCTAACCAAATACACATACCTGGCATCTTCGTACAAAGAATATTTCAAGGGGATAGATATGAAAAAAGGATTGAACAACGTACTTTAAGACAGCGTCTATAATGATACGACAATTGGAGTTTATGTTAAAAGCCCGAAGTAGAGGGTTTCACCTTATTACAAAAGAAATCCAACAAAATTTGGGAGAATTACCTAGTTGTGGCATACTTCACTTATTTATACAACACACATCAGCTGGATTGGCTATCAATGAAAATTGCGACCCTGATGTACTTACTGATTTTGAATCAGTATTTAATCACATGGTTCCTGAAAATTTACCATTTTTGAAGCACACTATTGAAGGCCCTGATGATATGCCTGCACATATAAAATCAGCTATGACGGGTCACCATTTAAGCATACCCATCACAAATCATGAGCTAAATTTGGGCACTTGGCAGGGAATATATTTATGTGAGTTTAGAAACAAAGCTTCGCAACGAAATATCGTCGCGACAATATATTCGTAAATATTAAACTCGCAAAATGATAAAAAAAAGGAGTGAAAAAATTGTTTTCTCACTCCTTATAATCTTCTATCTAAGAGGATTATTTTTTAGGCATCACCATTTCATATGCCATTCTTAATTTTTCAGTAGCGCTATTAGCCTCTGTTTTTAACGAACCTTTCTTTTCGTTAAAAGTAGCTACTAAACTATTAGCATTTTCCAAATCTGAAGTAAGAGAAGTAATAGTGGCAGCGATGTCTCCATCAAATTTACCTGACTTCAATCCATCCGTCAATGCAGTAAGTTGACCAGTTTTTGTTGTCCAGTCTTCAACAAATTTATTCAACTCACTGAGCATAGCACCATAACTTTCATTTGTAGCCAATTTGAAGTTGGCTAATGCTGTATTATATTGATCCGCTCCATCACCTTTTAAGCCTGCAATAGCCTCTTCAGATAATACAAAATCTTTTCCAGCTGCGGAATATTCAGTTAAATCAGCAGTTAACGCTTGATTTAATTCAGTAACTAAATTAGTAGCAGCTTGCCAATCTGTGGCCAAAGTTTCGATAGTTGCTTTATTTTTTTGTAATTCTGATTTACAAGCAAACAAAGAAAGACCTAAAAATAAAAACAATAAATTTCTCATTTCTTTTTTGATTTTAAAAGTTAAATAATAATGACACAAAAGTAGATATTATATGTATATCTAGTTGTTAACAAATGTTATTGATGAAATAGTAAGTAAATAAAAAGTACATATTTACGATATAATATATTGATTTACTAATACATATATATATTAAAATTAAAAAACAATTAACAATGATTAACATGGCCTTAATCCAAGAGCTTGATAAGGTATGATGTAACATGAGAGAATTGTCAGAACATATCAAAAGAGATACGATATTTATGCTCAAAGTAAGGGTATAAAAGTATGTAAATATTATCTTTGCACTTTTTTAAGACATAGAAATAAAACCCATTTTATGAAACCCACTTTATTGATTTTGGCTGCCGGTATGGGTAGTAGATACGGAAAGCTTAAGCAAATGGACACTTTTGGTCCCAATGGTGAAACTATCATTGACTATTCGTTATACGATGCCATAAATGCAGGATTTGGTAAAGCCGTATTTATCATCAGAGATGCATTTAGAGAAGAATTTGAGGCTTTTTTTCGCAAAAAACTGGAAGGAAAAATTGAGTTAGAGTTTGTTTCTCAAGAGTTATCCAACCTACCTAGTGGCTGTGTTTACAATGAAGAGAGAACCAAACCATGGGGCACCGCTCACGCTGTATGGGTCGCACATCAAGTCATCAGTGAGCCGTTTGGCGTCATCAATGCAGATGACTATTATGGCACAGAATCATTTCATCAATTGGCCAACTATCTAAAAAACAGTCATGAAAATCATTCTTTAAATTATTCGGTTATTGCTTATTATCTTAGAAATACACTATCCGACCATGGCACTGTGAATAGAGGCATCTGTTCTGTCAGTACCGAAAAGCATCTTATCGATGTAACAGAAAGAACAAAAATCCAAAGAAATGATAGTGGTATCATACAATATCCGATAGAAAATGGCTTTGATACTTTAGAGGAAAATACACTGGTCTCTATGAATATGTGGGGATTCTTACCTTCTTATTTTACCCATTGCGAAAAAATGTTGACAGATTTTATCAAAAATGAAGGACATTTATTGACCTCGGAATTTTATATACCTTCATTGATTGACAAACTCATAAAAGATAAGGCATTAAACGTAGATGTTATGGATACGGAGTCAGATTGGTTTGGAGTGACTTATCAAGAAGACAAGCCATATGTCATGGAAAAAATATCTAAACTCATTCATGATGGTGTCTATCCTGAAAATTTGTGGAAATAAGTATCATTTAATTAACACACAGCAGCATGAAACAATTAACATCTCATATTTTAATGATAAGGCCAGCCAACTTTGGATTCAATGAACAAACAGCTGCCAACAATTCTTTTCAATCAAAAGAGGCTGTTGACAATAACTTTCTAAAGGAAATAGCCCAGCAAGAATTTGATAACATGATAGCCATATTGCAATCAAAGGACATCAATATTCATGTGATGCAGGATACAGATTATCCTGTAAAGCCTGATGCCGTTTTTCCCAATAACTGGATATCTACCCACCCAAATGGGGCACTCATCACCTATCCCATGTTTGCTCCGAATAGAAGGCTAGAGCGGCGTGAAGATATAATTGAATATTTAGAAAATACATTTGATATACCTTATAGATACTCCTTTGAATTCTATGAGGACGAAACAGAACCTATGTATCTTGAGGGCACAGGAAGCATGATATTTGACCGACCGAATAAAATAGTTTATGCGTGCACAAGCCCCAGAACGGATATCAGATTGATAGATAAATTTAATGTTTTGATGGGAACGAGTAGCGTCGTTTTCCAATCAGTAGATAAAAATGGTAATGATATCTATCACACCAACGTGATGATGGCCATAGGTGAGGATTTTGTGGTTATCTGCCTTGAAAGTATAACTAATGAAGTTTCTAAAAAACAATTGGTAAAAACTTTTGAAGCAACCAATAAGGAAATCATCGATATTAGTCTTGACCAAGTAGAATCTTTTGCCGGCAACATGTTGGAAGTGATAAACAATCAGGGTCAACGCTACCTGTGCATGTCACAAAAAGCATATGAAGCTCTAGGAGACAATCAAAAAGACAAATTGTCTCAAAAAACGAACCTACTGCCTATTCCTATCAATAATATAGAGAAATTTGGTGGTGGATCAGTACGGTGTATGATGTGCGAGATATTTTTACCCATCAAAACGCCAAATAAAAAATCTAATACAAATACAAAACATTAAAGCCATGTCTGAACCATTAGTGTTAATAGAAGCAATTGAAGATTTTTATATCCTCACCATTAATAGACCTCATGCACTCAATGCACTCAATAAAGGTGTATTTGATGCATTGGAGATGTTTTTTCAAGCCAAAAACAACGACTACACCATTAAAGGTGTCATCATAACAGGAGCTGGGACAAAGGCTTTTGTTGCAGGTGCAGATATAAAAGAATTTAGTAATTTTACAGCTGAACAGGGCTCTGCACTTTCAAAAAGAGGACAAGATATCTTTTTTTTGATTGAAAAATTTCATGCACCTGTGATAGCCGCTGTCAATGGTTTCGCTTTAGGCGGTGGCTGCGAACTAGCCATGTCATGTCATATACGTGTAGCGGGCCAACATGCTAAATTTGGTCAACCTGAGGTCAACTTAGGCTTGGTGCCAGGATACGGAGGCTCCCAGCGTCTGATTCAATTAATCGGAAAAGGCAAAGCTATAGAAATGCTCCTCACAGCTGATATGATTGGCGCTGATGAAGCTTTACAATATGGATTGGTCACTCACGTCGTGGAATCTGGCCAAGAAGTAGAAAAAGCGCTGTCCATTCTCAAAAAAATTGCCACCAAAGGGCCATTGGCTGTAGCTAAAACTATCCAACTGGTCAATGATTATTTTGACAAAAAAGTTGATGGTTTTGAAAGAGAGTATACTGATTTTGGATATACCATAGGTAGTGAAGACTGTAAAGAAGGTGCTGCCGCTTTCGTAGAAAAAAGAAAACCCAATTTTAAAGCCAAATAACATTTATGTACGCTTTCCACGAGGATAAAATTAGGTACTTTGACATGCAGAGACAAGTCACTGACACCTACGTTATTCCTTATATCCTACCCTACTTAAAGCCACAAAGCCATATTTTAGAAATTGGTTGTGCTGAGGCAGGCGTTTTAAAAGCGTTTTTAGACAGAGGTCATACCGCTGTTGGCATTGAACTCAATGAAAATAGAGCTCATTTAGCTCGTCAGTTTTTAGCTGACTATATATCTGAAGGTCGTGCTCTCATCATCAATAAAAACATCTATGACATCCAAAACCCTAAGGAAGAGCTGGGCCAGCTTTTTGATGTCATTGTGCTTAAAGATGTCATAGAGCACATACCTCAACAAGAAAAGTTTATTGCTTCATTATCCCAGTTTCTCACCCCAAATGGTGTTGTTTTTTTTGCCTATCCGCCTTGGTGGATGCCTTTCGGTGGTCACCAACAGATTTGCTCGAACAAAATACTTAGGGTCCTGCCTTGGTTTCATTTATTGCCCATGCCGCTGTATAAAGGTATTTTAAAAATTTGCGGTGAACAAGCTGGAGTTATAAAAGAACTCCACGAAATCAAAGAAACAGGTATCATCATCGAAAAGATGAAAAGCCTAATTATAAAAAATAATTTTTCTATTCTTGAAGAGTGTTTTTGGCTCATCAACCCCATATACAGCTACAAATTTGCACTAAAACCACGCAGATTGTGGTCTCTTTTATCCGCTGTCCCCTATTTAAGAAATTTTTACACCACAGCTCACTATTTGGTTTTCAGTAAAATTACAAAGGGTGAAATCTAAATGGTTAATGTTCAGATCTTAGGGCAAACAAATAATCCAAAAGACTATCATGGCACACGTCTGCCCAAAGCGGCAGTCCAAAGAGCATACCAATCGATTTGTTCTAATTCCACATGCTGGTAGGTGTTTAGAGCAGAGATACGCTCTTCATTAGTCGTACCTACTACAGGTAATATTTTTGAAGGATGCTTTATAAGCCAATGATATAGTAATAATTCAGGGGGACAACCATACTTTTCAGCCAATTTTTCAAGAGTAGGAAGTATCCTATCATTTTCTTCGGATTTTTCACTAAAAATCTTACCTAAAGGTGCCCACGCCATAGGCTGGATTTGGTTTTTGATACATACATCTAGGTCTCCATTGAGCATCGGCGTGTAATGTCGAAGTGAACACTCGATTTGATTACAATGAATATCTATTAAATTTGACATAGTATCCAATTGACTGGCTGTAAAATTAGATACACCAAATTTTAATATTTTTCCTGACTCAATTAGACGCATAGCCGCTTCAGCTATATCATGGTAAGACATCAATGGACCCGGCCTATGAATGAGAAAGACATCCAAATAGTCCGTTTGAAGATTTTGAAGTGACTTTTCACAGGATTGTATGATATATTCTTTTGTGTGGTTGTAGTGCTTTGTCCTTCCGTCTGCACTAAATTTTTCCATAACAATGCCTGCCTTAGTGATGTACGCTAATTTATTCCTTGAGATATTGGATAATTTCCAGGCTTGGCCAAAATCCTGCTCTGTGGTGTGGTCCCCATAGATATCGGCCATATCAAAAGCATTGAAACCCTCATGATAGGTATGGCTTAAAAAGTGACTCATTTCTGTAGGACTCCATTTTTTACCCCATGCGCCCCATGACATGGTACCGATGATATATGACATTTTATAAAATTTTTAGGTTTAATATTAATTTTTTAATTCATGTTTTTAATAGATCACTGCCTATTTCAGTCTATATGCTCTACACCACTTCTAATGTAGAGTACCCCGATGGATTTTTTTGTACCTTTATTTGGGTATGTATGCGCTCCTTGAGTAGCTCAACGTGAGATATTATGCCAATGGTTTTTTGACTATCTGACTGCAATCTCTCCAAAGTACCGATGGCCATCTCCAAGGTCTCTTGATCCAATGTACCGAAACCTTCATCAATGAATAAACTCTCCATCTTTACCGCTTGGGAAGCCATATCGCTCAAACTTAATGCCATAGCTAAACTCACCAAAAAAGTCTCGCCACCAGACAATGTCTTGACGCTTCGTGTGGTCTCCGCTTGATAGAAGTCAACTATGCGCAAATCATCCTCGATATCTGTATAGTCCAATCTATATCTATCAGACAATTGATGTAACCGGACATTTGCTTTGGATATCAAATGATATAAACTCAGATTTTGAGCAAATTTGGCATATTTCGTACCTGTAGCATCTCCGATAAGTTCATTAAGTTTAAACAGTGGTAAATTCTCATTTTTAATAGATTCTATCTTATTTTCTATCTCCTTTTTACGCTGGATTTGCTCTTCGTTTTTTTGGAGCTTTTCCATAATTTGCCCCTTTTCATTTAGGGCCTCGCTGATTTGGTTTTTGATGTCTTGATTTTGAATCTTTAATATCTCTAAGATTTCGGAGCTCGCATCGATATCTATCATATGTTTCAGCTGTACTTCGATATTTTCTATTGTTGTACTAAGTTCAATTTTGTTTTTTATCAGTTCTGTTTCTTCTTTATAGTAGGATTGGTATAAAGAATCATCCAAAATAAATTTTAGTGCTTCCTCAATGGTGTCATAGCTCAAATAGGATAACTTTTTTTGAAGGTCCTCAGTCGAGTGCTTAAATGACTCTTTAGCTTCTTCGTAATCTTTTTGACTTTGGCTCTTAAGCGCTAACGATGTAGATAACGCCTCTTTTGCCAAAGAAAATTCATTTTGTACAGGATTTACGGCATCATGTATGTTGGTACCTTTAAATTTAGCTTGACGCAATAGAGCTATTTGGTTATAAGCTTCTAAAATGTTTATTAATTCAAGAGCTATATCTTCTGCTTCATCGAGCCACTTTTGTTCTTCTCTATTTGATTTTTCTGAACTGAGCTCAGAGAGTTGTGTTTTGAGCCGCTCTACCTCTACGGATACCACATCAAAAGTAGGTATATTCTTGGACCACTTCTCTTCTATTTCTTCAATAGTTTTAGATAATTTTTCTTCGTTTTCTTTGAGATTGTTCAATTGGTTTTTGGACAAAGCTATTTGCTCGCTAAAATTCCTTAAAGCTAAATCTTTTGTATTTCTAAGATGTTGTAATTCATTCATTTTACCAATGATGTTTTCTTGAATCTTGGACGTGGCATCTTCACTATAAGGATGATGAATAGAACCACATAATGGACAAGGCTCACCTTCCGTTAATTCCCGTCTATGGGTCTCAAATGTAGCTTCTTTGAGTTGTTTTTCTCTCAATAATGAGATGGATTTAAACTCATTATCTATTAAATTAAGCTCCTCCACCAGCGATTTCAAAAAGACTTCATCCTTTGGTCTGTTTTGGATATTTTGTTGAATTTTATTTAAGAGTTCCGCCCTTTCTATTTTGACCTGGTGATACTTTTTTGTATCATCTAGCATGGATGTAGATTTTATCACTTTTTCTTGAGTTTCAGAATATAGATGCTCTAGTTGTGATATTTCGAAGTCCATATAGGATGATGAGGACAATTGTGTCTTGTGCTTTTTTATTTCATTGAG
The DNA here is from genome assembly GCA_036782555.1 of Saprospiraceae bacterium. GTDB lineage: Bacteria > Bacteroidota > Bacteroidia > Chitinophagales > Saprospiraceae > OLB9. The sequence goes on along the minus strand of DAIPYV010000028.1, from coordinate 16,275 downwards.
TATATCTTCTGGCTTAGTGACATCCATCATCCGCTTAAAAAATGGTGAATTAACTTTTCCCCAAATTGATTTAAGACGCTGACGTACTTGTGTTCCTTGATTTTTGTAGATATTTAATTGATTATCCCACTCAATAATTTGAGTTTCAAATATTTTCATTTTGCTCATGAAGTCGGCCTCATTGACCTCTTCTCCGGTGATTTGCCCAAGTTTATTGATAGCTAATTCTAATTTTTCTCGTGCATTTTGGTAATCGCTTTCATATTTTTTCTGATCCGAAAGGATTTTTGTCAGATTTTGGCTTCCTGATTGCCACAAGGTCAACTGCCCCCTATAAGATTCCAAAGCTCTATGTTTGGCTAAAGCTTTCGAATGACTATCAAATTGTCTGAATTTATTATCAAGTACGCCTATTTGAAGTAAAGTTTCATTCTTTTTATCTATTAAGGCCAATTTTTGAGTCAAATTTTGAATTTTCTGAGTCAAGCCGTCACTACTAATTTGCAATCCAAATACCTTCTTTTCGATATCATTTTGAGAAGTCAACCATGCCTGAACTTCAACTTCAGACATAATTTGTACTTCTTCTTTGATGGTGTGGAGTCTTGTTATTTCGTCGGTTTTTACTTTGTTTTTAGCATATACCGTTTGGCCTATTTTTCTATAAATATGGCTTCCAGTTATTTCTTCCAATAGTTTGGCCCTCTCCTTCTCATCTGACCTCAAAAAACGGGCAAAATCACCTTGAGACAAGATAATAGACTTCACAAACTGTTCATAATTTAATCCCAATATACGAGCATTTTCATCAGGTACCTGAGATTTTTTAAGGTCTAAAATCAGTCCACTTTCCACTTCTGCCAGTTCCATCTCGTAATCTCGGAAATTTCCATTTCTATTTTTTGATATCCTCCATGTACTGCGGTAAATTTTCTCTTGCGCTTCGTACTCTACTTGTGCGTAAGCTTCATCAGTAAAATGAGTGATGATGGAACCCGCCTTTTCTACTTCGTTCCTGGACACTGATTCAGTACCACGGGGTGCAAAGCGAGGTATCTTATTAAATAATGCAAGACTTATAACGTCTAACAACGTGGATTTGCCAGCTCCTGTGGGGCCGGAGATTAAAAATAAACCCGCATCAGCCAAAGGTTTTATGGCAAAATTTATAGTGTGTTCACCTTTGAGCGATTGAATATTTTTGAGTCTTATGTTGAGTAATCTCATGATTTATTTAGGTTTTTTTATAAGTCTTGATGTATATCTTGCACTATTTCGGCATATATTTCCTTAATATCTTGGCGCATAAGATCATCAATGGCTTCCGTTTCCAATCTTCTTTGGAGTATGTCCAAGGGTGTCAAGGTATCTATAGTAGCATTGTCCATTTTTGTATCTAACTCACTTTGTCTTGAAGTCGTCATCTGTATAATGTGTTTGATTATGCGATATTCAGAATTTTTTTCATTAACAAAATTTTCTATATCCAGAAGAACTGTTGGCTCCCAATGCTCTATCTCGAAAGTCAATTCGTAAAAAGTAGGCAATATAGCTTTCTTTTGATATTTTGCTAATTGATGCTTTAGAATATCCAAATGGCCCGAAATACGCTTCAGATCTCTAAATACGGGTATGGGAACTGTTTCTACATTTACCATTTTTTTATTTTCAATTTGTAACACGATGACACCTTTCTTATAACTTACCTCTGAAAAATCTAAAAAAACAGGCGACCCACTATATCGGATATGGTCCAACTTGGCTACGCGCTGCGGCTTATGAATATGACCTAAAGCTACGTACTGGATGGATGGATGAAATATTTCATGCCCGATGCCCATTAAATTGCCCACATGGATATCCCGCTCGCTATCTGAGGTAGAAGCACCTTGTAAAAACAAATGTCCCATGGCCACTATAGGCATTTCATGGCCATACCGCTCTAATGCCAATGTCACCAATGTATCGTAATGCTTTTTTATAGCCACTGGAAGTACCTCTGATTTGCCCAATTCTTCATCGGCAGCCACTGATTGTCGCAGGTCTCTATCTCTCAAAAAAGGCACTGCCAAAACTACTAGCTCACATTGTCTTACTTCATTATAAATGGGAATAATTTCATCACCTATGTCCTCCGTAGCACCACCAATAACATGTATATCTAGTGTGGATAATATATCCCGAGGTGCATTGAGCATACTTACTGAGTCGTGATTGCCTCCAATGATAATGACCTTTATCTCAAACTCCATCAATCTCCGGAGTAGCTCATAGTACATTTTTATGTCTGTATTGGACGGATTGGCCAAATCAAAAATATCACCTGAAACCAAAAGGACGTCAATTTTTTCTGATTTGATGATACTAATGAGCCAATCAAAAAAAAGAGCCAACTCATCGTTAATAACATTTTTATAGAGCATTTTACCTATGTGCCAGTCGGCAGTGTGTAGTATCTTCATACCTTTGATTTTTTTGAAGGAATTTTAAAAACATGCCCATCACCTATGGCATATATTTCAGCACCGGTTGAGTTTTCCATTATGGCTTTGCCTGTAAAATACCCAAATGCTGGCAATATCATGGTGTTTTTTTTAAAATAAAAACACGGAAGTGATAGGGATTGCCTGCCACGACCGTGGATACGTACACCTGGATGTATGTGACCGCAGAGATTTATCAACCCTTCATCCAAGATGTCAGAGGGTTCATGAGTCAATAAAAAATCAGCCAATATAAGGTCTTTTAACACAGCTATGCCCAATCTATCATATACCTCAGCTTGTAAAACATCATGATTGCCCGAGATCAATACAAACTGTATGTGTGAATAATTATTGAAGCATGTCAAAGTATCCTCTACAGAATTATTATATACGGAGTGAAACAAATCTCCCAAAAAATAAACTACATATGGTCGATATGTATCTAATAATTGAATTATTAAAGATAAGGTTTGTTGTGCTGCATTTTGTGGGAGAGGAATGCCTGATAAGCGAAAATGTTCTATTTTACCTAAATGAACATCCGATATGAAAAGTATTTTTTCTGTGGGCCACCAGAGCGCTTTTTCGGGCAGAAAATCTAACAAATGGCCTTTTAATTGAATATGCATTTTTAAAAAAAAGTAAAGTACAAACCTTAACAATAATAGGTGTACAATTGTTACTTTGTTGGATAAAAATATAATAAGTTGACTATCCAACTCGATACCATATCTGGTGGTAAACATTTTTAATACTCGGTCTTAAAACAATATTTTAAAATATTTCAAGATAAATGATTTGTATCTCAAATAGAAAAAAATTAACTATAATTTTGGATTTTTCAAATAACTTCATACTTTTGACGCTATTTAAAATCAATCACCAAAATGTACTTAACAACTTTCAGAAAACTTTTAACTTCTATTATTGCCTTTTTTACAGTATCTATCACTTTTGCACAAGAGACGCTGACAGAAATAGGCCTTGATGAAAAAATAGATGCTTGGTTTACCCCCATTGCAGCTGCATTCGGAGACATTATATTTTATCCTATCAAAGCTGGAGGATATTCTATTCCTATAGTTTTGTTAGTATTAGTAGGTGGAGCCACTTTTTTCACACTTTATTTTTCTTTTATCAACATCAGACGATTTCCTGTCGCTATCAATATTGTACGAGGTAAATATGATCAAGTAGAGGCAAAAGATGAATCAAGAATAGAGGAACCTTTCGTCAACGTAGTGGATGGAGACATAGTAGATACCATCAAAGATGAAAGTCACTCTGGTGAAGTAAGTCATTTTCAGGCTTTGGCTACAGCCGTGTCGGGTACCGTTGGGTTAGGCAATATCGCTGGGGTAGCCTTAGCTATTGCTTTGGGAGGCCCTGGAGCCACATTTTGGATGATAGTATGCGGGATACTGGGTATGTCATCTAAATTTGTAGAGTGTACATTAGGAGTTAAGTACAGAGATGTAGATGAAAAAGGTGTGGTTTTTGGCGGCCCCATGTATTACTTAAAAAAAGGATTAGAAGAGAGAGGATATAAAAATATAGGCAAGGTCTTGGCCGTCATTTTTGCAGTATTGTGTGTGGGCGGTTCTTTTGGTGGAGGAAATGCTGCGCAATCCAATCAAGCGGCAATTCAGATAGCACAATATATCAGTTATGATGGAGGAAATGTAGGTTTTTACATAGGATTAGTAATAGCCTTTGCAGTAGGTATCGTCATTATCGGTGGTATCAAAAGAATAGCTTCAGTCACCGAAAAAGTGGTCCCTTTCATGGCAGTCACATATATATTAGCTTGTCTTTACATTATACTTTCTAATTTACCTCTTGTGGGTGAAGCACTTAGATTGATATTTGTAGAAGCCTTCAGCCCACAAGCAGGTATTGGTGGTCTCATTGGAGTTATGATAGTAGGTTTTCAAAGAGGTGCATTTTCCAATGAGGCAGGAGCGGGTTCAGCCTCGATAGCACACTCCGCTGTTAAAACTAGATATCCTGCGTCCGAGGGTCTTGTTGCTCTTTTAGAACCATTTATCGATACTGTCATCATCTGTACCATGACCGCACTCGTCATTATTATCTTCAATATGGACGGCGTCTTTAGTTATGGTGTAAGTGAAGTCATTATAGATGGTGCAAAGGTAGAAGGTGTAACGTTGACATCCATGGCATTCCAAAAGTCAATATCTTGGTTTCCTTATCTTTTGACGGTAGCTGTTGTCCTATTTGCTATATCTACCATGATATCGTGGTCTTACTATGGTCTTCAAGCATGGATGTACCTTTTTGGTAAAACTAAGGCTGCGGAGTTATCATATAAATTATTATTTTTAGCATTCATAGTCATTGGAGCTTCAGCTAATATGAATTCAGTTTGGGGTTTTTCTGACGCTATGATATTAGGTATGGTCTTTCCTAATATGATAGGATTGATGTTTTTGTTCCCTGTAGTTAAAACGGAACTTAATCGCTATCTTGATGCCTTGAAGATTAAACGATTCTTTAAAGATTGATGTAGATTTATAATAGTGTACACCCTACGAAATACAATGGAAAAATAAACCTTTTATTTGTTAATTCGTTTGGGTCAAAAAAAATATTGAAAGCACGTAAAATTGTTATCGCTATAGGAGGATCAAGTGGGTCTATATATGCCCAAAGATTGTTGACCAAACTTACTCAATGGACTTACAGCACTACAGTAGGTGTAGTCATGACCGAAAACGCTATACTTAATTGGGAGCTAGAAATTGGTTCTTTCTCTAAGAATGATTTCCCCTTTGATTTTTATGACAAAAGGGATTTTAATGCGCCCTTTGCCTCAGGATCAGCTCGTTATGACACTATGATAGTGTGTCCGTGTTCAATGGGCTTATTGGGACGCATGGCACAAGGTATATCGGATGACTTAATTACACGTTCGGCAGATGTTATTCTTAAAGAAAGACGTCGACTCATCGTAGTGGTGAGAGAGACTCCCTATAACCTCATACATCTAAGGAATATGACCCAACTAACAGAAGCTGGCGCTATCATTTGCCCAGCAACACCTTCATTTTACAGTCAGCCGGATACCGTAGAAAAAGTAGCCGATACAGTGGTGGACAGAGTTTTGGACTTAGCTGGTTTCAATGTGGACACATTTAGATGGTTTGACCAATAAAAAATACAGATATGTATAACAATATGCATGAAGTCGTCAAAGACTTAGAAAAAAACAATATGCTTCTTAGGATTACGAAAGAAGTAGATCCCAATCTTGAAATAGGCGAAATTCATAGGCAGGTTTATGACCAGAACGGACCAGCTATATTTTTTGAAAATATCAAAGGATCACCCTTCCCAGCTCTATCTAATATTTATGGCACATATGACCGAACTGAATTTCTTTTTAGAAAGACATTACCTAAAATAAAAAAAGTCATAGAGCTCAAAGCTGACCCGACCAACCTACTTAAAAATCCATTTAAGTACCTGACGACACCCTTGACAGCTTTACAAGCCTTACCGATGAAGCAATGGGGCAAAAGTCCATCCATGTACGGTCAAACGACCATTGATAAATTACCTTTGATCAAATCATGGCCCATGGATGGGGGTGCTTTTATCACATTACCACAGGTATTTACATTACCACCAGGAAGTAAAAACCCCATGGAATCCAACTTAGGAATGTATAGAATCCAACTTTCAGGCAATGACTATAAAATGAATGAAGAAATAGGCCTTCACTACCAACTTCATAGAGGAATAGGTGTACACCATGAAGCCTACAATAGAAGCGATTTACCATTCAGATGCTCGGTTTTTGTTGGGGGATTGCCGTCACATGCTTTTTCCGCTATCATGCCGATGCCAGAAGGACTGAGTGAGCTCACTTTCGCAGGTATGCTGGGTGGAAAACGGTTTAGATATGCATGGGATGACCAAGGGCATTTCATATCTTCTGATGCAGATTTTGTAATAACGGGTACGATACTCAAAAATGTAAAAAAACCTGAAGGTCCTTTCGGAGACCACTTAGGCTATTATAGTTTGACTCATGATTTTCCTGTGATGAAAGTGGATCGAGTCTATCATAGAAAAAATCCTATTTGGCACTTTTCGGTGGTAGGGAGACCTCCTCAAGAAGACAGCAGTTTTGGCTATTTGATACATAAATTGGTAGAAGATTTGACAGAGCAGGAATTCCCAGGTGTTAAAGAAATTCACGCTGTTGATGCCGCAGGCGTACATCCTCTACTTTTGGCGATTGGCCAAGAAAGGTACATGCCATTTAGAGATCCCAAGCCTGAAGAAATACTAACCATTGCCAATAGAATAATTGGTTCGGGACAAACTTCATTGGCCAAATACCTCATAATAGCCACTTATGGTGATGCCCCAAATCTACACACGCACGATATTGAAGGCTTTTTTACCCATGTATTGGAAAGAGTGGATTGGCGGAGAGACCTTCATTTCCATACTAAAACGACTATAGACACCTTGGACTATAGCGGTGATTCCTGGAATGGGGGTTCAAAAGTCATCATGGCTTGCAGAGGTGAAGCCATCAGAAAATTAGAACACGAGCGGCCTCAAATAGACTCGCATACGAACATACAAGATATCCAAGTACTGCGCAAAGGAATCCTTGGCATTACTATTGACCCTTTTACAACTTATGAAAATGCTCAATTAGAAGTGGATGCACTCATAAATCATCTTAAAAAATATGACTTGAATGGATTTCCTTTTATAGTGCTATCTGATGACAGTGTATTTACATCCGAGAATATCAATAATTTTGTTTGGGTCACATTCACGCGATCTAATCCTTCACATGACATCTACGGCATTGATTCATTTACTTCCTTCAAACACTGGGGTTGCAAAGGTAGCCTCATCATAGACGCACGTAAAAAGCCGCACCACGCACCGGAACTTGTAGCCGACGAAAATATTCGAAAATCTGTAAAGGAGTGGTTAGGATGATTTCAGATGGATGATTGATGATTGATGATTTGAAACCGGTGCCCAGCGGAGCTGGATTAAAAGTTGAGCGCAATGCAATGGAGCCGAAACATCTTTATAAGTTAGAAATTAGAGTGTAACCGCTCGCTTACTAAGCCTTAACCTGATTGTCTCAGCGTCCTCGCTGAGATAAGGTATACAATGGCCTCTGGCCAAATATGAAAATTAGAAACCTAAATTGATTTTAGGACCTGCCTACCGAAAAGCAATGAAGGTAGGTTGTTGATTTGAAACCGATGCCCAGCGGAGCTGGATTAAAAGTTGAGCGCAATGCAATGGAGAAGAAACCACTTTAGAAATTAGAAGTCTGAAATTAGAAGTTAGAAATTAGAAATGATTGCTGATTAAAAATAACATTTTCTATAAGAATAGACTAGGACGTTTCAGTTCCCACACTATTGAAAGAACATTCATTCCATCCAATTTTCGTCTTACGGTAGAAACCTTCCAGTTATCTATTCCCTACTCCAACATACCCTACTCGACTAGAAATCTACATGCATGCCTATGTACCAAAGAAACACTGTCATTTTTGAGGACATAAGTCTCCGTGTAAAGTAATGGTATTTCTATAAATTTATCTTTAAGAGATACTTTATATAGTCCTTGGCCAGTCACTACAAATGTATTTTGGAATTGTCTGACGTTATGGTTTGAAACTTTTACTTCATGATAAACTAAGTGTTTTGTTTGAATATTTTTTAAAACTTCCTCCTTGGTTTCTATCCATGCATTAGAATGTATGTATTGTACTGCATCGTCCAATAAAAGAGTCAATGAATCCAACTTCTCTTCTTGCATCCAACGGAACTTATCCAAATGTATTTGAGATACCTGTGACTCCAAATCTTCTTGTTCATAAACCAATATCTGACCAAAGGAGAAAAAAGGTGTCAGGATAAGAAGATAAAGTATGTGTTTCATGTGGGTTGCTGAATTTACTAATTTTTTATACTTAAAAATATCGGATGAAGCCTTTTAGCCCACCCGACGAAAATTTAGTCATAAGATTTCATTAATTCTTTTACGTCGTTTAAAAGTGTAGGTAAGTATTTAATAACTATCAACCATATCACAACATCTGAAACTGAATCATAGCCATGTCTAATTCGATTTCTGGTATCTACTATTTTTCTTGAATCACTTATTCTTATGTCTGGATCTATACCAAGAATTCGATTCATCGCCTTACCGATAATTTCAATGGCACGTTTAGTTTTTAGGTCTTTTTGAAATTCACGAAAATTTCTAGATTTTGGCAAAAAAATATTGATTTCTAAAATGGCCTTTTCAATATCCTCAAGCCACACCTTGATTTCTTTTTGCATATACGAGCATTTTTTGTTTGTTCAATATATTCTCAAAAGTTTTGTTTCGTAAGGCTTTTTGTTCAAATAAATCAATTCTTTTATTGAAAATCTCTTCTAACTGAAATTTTAAATTATAATAATTTTCAGCATATTCAATAGGATCTTCTGATAATATAGATGCCACGAAATCTATGTCACTATCGGCATTAAAATTATCTGTGAGGACTGAATCAAAAGCATAAAGTTCGTTTACATTGTGATAGGCACACGCTTTTTCTAACTCCCTAATATGCTTATCTATTAACTCCATGATACTTATTTAATGCAAAATTACGATTAATATTAATTGTTTTAATCTTTTTTACCATTTTTGATTGATATTTTACTATTACAATATCAATGAATATCAATTTCAATTTAGATTTTTAGATCAAAGCCAAATAATAAGTACAGAATATACCCTCCTCTGTATTTTAATTTTTTAATGCGAATAATAGATTTATTAAATCGTATGCTTAATAGCCCCTATTCCTTAATCTTATTTACCGACTGATTGATGAGTTCCAAAGCTTGCTGTAATGCACTAATTATCTCTTTATCATTATAAAAATTTTGCTGGGAAGCGATCCCATGTTCTCCATTATTGATATTAATGGTAGCTTGCCCGTCAGATGAGGGTATGAGAGAATTAAACGGTACTTCAAATATTTTAGACAATTTATCCAGCTTTTCAATGGAAATAGCCCTTTTCCCATTTTCTAAATCAGAGTAGTTACTAGGAGCTATGCCTAGCTGTTGGGCGACAAACTCAGACGTTAACCCCATAGTGTTTCTCATCTCTTTTATTTTAATAGCCGTGAGTGTATTGATATCCATAGGAAGATATAATTTTGTTTTAATAGAATTAAAACAGCACTTACAAAATAATGTTTTGCAAACTTAAAATACTTCTCTAAAACAGAAATAACATCCCGAAAAACAGAAATATTTGATGTAAAAAAGTTGGGATGTACTTGGTTTTGAATATATCTTTGCCAAAATAAAACTTAAACTAAAGATAGAGTAGTAAGCTCAATTTGATATAGATTCTGAAATTGGATCTATTTATTAACAACTTAATTTATGAATTTTGCAAATAATTTGCAAACATGATGTAAAGATCTGAAAAAGTAGAAAAAAATTATTTAGAAATATTTTTATAAATTGTTAGTACCATTAAAATCAAATAAACTATGAATAAATCGCCACCACCATAATAATAGATTTGAAACGAATTTAATAAATATGTTTTTTTGAAAAAATAAGCGTTGTCATTAGTAATATTAATATTCACAAAAATTAAAGTTAATTCTTTCGGCATTAAACTGAAAGTTAACTTTCAATAATTATTAATTTTATAAAATTTTATACATAATGAAATATTTTAATTTAAAATCAATTTTATTTTTAATTTTAATTTGCCTCGGAACGAGTAAAAATTATGCTCAGATTGTAACCGGGACTGTGCATAACCCTGGCAATCAGTTAGATTACTTTTGTTGTTCTTGTTATTCTATTATAGATGCATGCAGCGGAGAAAGAATGAAATCTCTTGCAGGTGCTGAGTTTAGTGTTAGGTGTAGCAGCTGGTGGGACGAAAGACCACATGAAGTAAAAGTGACTGTTGATCAAAATGGAAGAATTTGTTTACCCCCTTTATTTAAAGCATGTAGTGGGACCATAACTGCATGTTCAGAGCACGGTAATTGGGAAATATGCAAAGTACACAATTGTGCAAATCCAGTTGCAGGCCCTAATTATTTACCTTCAACTGAAACTTGTAGAATTTATATGTACCAAACTTTGACAACTAACCCAAGAATAAATGGTAGTTTAATTGGTAATGGGCAATCTGGCAATTTTGGAAGTAGTACATTTTTGTGTGGAAGACGTTCGGAATTTAGCGGCTTAAATAGTTATCAAAGTGCCACACCCCTGAAAATTTGCCCAGGGGACCCTGTGATATTTAGCATGCAAGGTTTTTCAATTCCCGAAGAAAGTGGTATGTGCCTTTCAGTAAATATTTGGGAAGGAGATGTACGTGTTGCAACAGCTTCTTTTAATCATGAAGATACAAACGGCAGCAGTATTGATTTTGGTAATTTATTTAACGGATTGTCTCCAAATATAACATATCGTATTGAATTTATCAGTCATTGCTGCGACCGCAATAATAGTACATGTACAAGAAATAGTAGGAAATTTGCATATTTTAGGATTACTCAATCTCTTTCATTTTCTGAATATGGTAGGAGTGGTTTTGAGCCCAATACTACTGATTTTTTAGTTGCTACCTCTCCACCTAGTACGCTTTTGCAAGGAGGCTCTATAGTTCCTGGTACGAACATTAAGGTAAATCAATTTACACTCAATGGATTCAATGTGGATAATTCTCCTAACTCAACCATTAATTGGAATTTGAAGGAGAGGGATTGTATTACAGGAGTGACTAGCGGTACTAATCTATTGGCTGGTTCATTAACACCACAAACAGGTGTACCCTTTGATATCGGGCCCATCTTAATATTAGCTACACAAGACTGCCAATGTTATGTTCTAGAGTTACAGTACAGAGACGAATGCACAGGGCAACAAGTATCAAGAAAATATTACTTTAAAGAAGGTGTAAATTGTCCATCTCACGCTATAGTCGGAGACGATGACGAAGCGCACTTTAGGGCCAATTCTAATCCATCGAATGAGAGGGTTAAGCTGGTGCAAAATCCCATCACTCAAGAATTGAAATGGGATGTTGACGACAGTCTCTTGTCAGAAACCATCACTCTATCAATTTTTGATACAACAGGTAAAGAAATCATAAAAATGACAAATGTGGGCATCGAGGTGCTCAATGGTATGCCATTCAACGAAAAAACGGGTCTATATTTTTATCAAATAAAAATAGGATCTCAATTATTTACAGGTAAATTTATAAAATCATAACATTAAACGGATTTTAATAGGTTCTCGTTGGTGATGCATTCTTAGATCCCAACGAGAACTATTTTAATAATTAAACGTTATTTGAATATTATTAATCAGTAAACAATGATGAGGCTTACAGTTTGGTTCATATTGGTTTATAGTGTAATTTCAACTCCATGTTTGGCTCAACTGAACCTGATCCCCAACCCAAGTTTTGAGGAGTATCGGACTTGTCACTTTTCGTGGGGCCTTACGCCTCTTCAACAAATATTGCCAGGATGGAGTAAGATTTTGTACACCCCGCTATATGGCAATCACATCTGTCATCGAGACCCCACAACTCCTTTATCTACGGAACCGTATTTGGCACCTTCAAAATATGGAGACGCGTTTATAATGTTAATATTTAGAGAAAATGCAGGTGTGAGTTTCGAACCCCTGCGCACATATATGCAATGTCGCCTATTAGATACGCTCCATCAAAACAAGGATTATTATTTATCTTTTTTTTTATCTAATTACTCTTTTACGAACGAACCTACTGTCTCGCACTGGGGAATTCGTTTTTCGAATGAATATATAGAAGAGCAAAATACGGGTATTCAGTTTGGACTCCTCAAAAGAGATGCTCAAATCGAATTTGACACTGTACCGATAGTTACCAATGATAAATGGGACAAATACGAATATTGTTTCCGAGCTGATAGCAATATGACAGTGATGACTGTTGGACACTTTAGACCCAATGAAGAAACAATAGGTAAGGACAAAGTTACTGAAAGTCGTGCATTTTTACTCATCGATAACTTTTTCCTTGCAGAGATAGCTACAGAAGTCATCATCGAAAAAAGTAGAGATACAATATGCGCTGGAGAATGTGTCACCCTAAGCAGTAACCACTCATTGATACCTGGTAAATTCAATTGGACTATAGAGGGCGCAAACACTGAGTATGCGACGGACAGTGTTGTGAATGTATGCTACACAGAACCTGGCTCTTATGATATTAGATTAGAAGTAGAGCACTGCACCGGTAAGTATGAGGGAATTTTCGAAAAATCAATCACTGTTCTTCCAAGACCTAATTATGTACCTTTAGTTGACAAAAAATTATGTTTGGGGGATAATTTGTCTTTAGAAGTTGACTCTCCGTTTCGTTGGTCATGGAGCGATGGTATAGTTGGAAATAATAGGGTTTTTAAAGATGCAGGTATTTATTATTATAGCGTTGATAATGGATATTGTAGCTTTAGTGATAGTTTTGAGATCAGTTATTATGTTATTCCACAAACTATCAATAAAATTGAATCAACCTGTCCTGAAAACTCTTTATTATTGGGAGATACTTTGATCGTCACTCCAGGTTATTATGAGAGAACTTTGCTTTCGAGGGAGGGTTGCGATTCCATATACTTACAGATAGATTACAGACATTTTCGCCCTATCCCCTTTGAAATATCAGGAAACAAGGGCTTTTGTCAAGGAGATTCTACAGAAATAGAAATTATATCTTCTCATGATGACTTCTTATGGAGTGATGGTGACCGTAATAAAATAAAAAGCTTTTCAAATCCTCAATTCATACAATTAGAAGCCTTAGACAAAAATAATTGTACTACCGTTCAAACCTTCCATATTGAAGAATATCCACAACCATCAGTTTTTACAACGGATTTAATAGATGTTTGGTACGAGAAAAACATGGAATTGCCCGTTCAGTATGAAGGCAATATCACCAAATATCTATGGACACCTTCAAAATACATTGATTGTGGTGAATGTCCATTCCCAAAACTTATATTTCCGTACGAAGGCATATTTGCTATTAAAATATCCAACGATTATGGATGTGAAGATCAAGGTAGCGTGAAAATAAATTTTAAAAGTGGAGAAATATATTTTCCTAACATTATCAGCTATCCCTCTTCAGAAAATAGTATATTTTTTGGCAAAGCTGACTTTCAAGGTACATATAAAATATCAATATATGACCGATGGGGCAATAAAATATTCACAAACTCCAATGCAAAAACTAATGAACCCTTAGACGGCTGGAATCCCGAAGGAAGATTTTCTCAAGGTGTTTATGTTTATTATGTTGAATACGAAGAATTGGGCATTAAAACCTCAAAAGCGGGAGATGTGACTTTGATCAATCAACAATAATCAACTAAGGAAAAGGTTAAAACATTGCTCTATTATCCTTATTTAAAGTATTTATTGAATAAAAAATAGTTTTGACCAACTTCGTATTTTTATCCCCGATGGTCGCAGCAACACTAAAGACGTCATTAAAATCATGCAACTGCGATTCTATATTTTATGAATTTACAATTCATTAGCACAATAATCATAAATCTCAGTAGGCGCTTTTTTAGAATATGCAGATGACTCATTAAAAATACTTAAAAGACAGTATCGTAATTTCATATATCAAACCGATTAAAGCCTGAAGAGTCTGACACGAAAAGGTCATAAAGTGCGCCAATCAACAATATTTAGGTTTTTACATTTGTATATTATCTCAACTTTAAAATAAAATCTTTATATTTGCAGCATTAAATGAACAGTAATCATGGTTGACCACATATTATTAAACAGAATCTCCATAAATCCTGCCATTTGTCATGGTAAGCCCACAATACGTGGGCTTAGGTACACAGTACAAAGTATTCTTGAATACTTAGCTTCAGGAATGTCATTTGAAGAAATTTTAATTGATTTTGAAGATTTAGAAGTCGATGATTTGAAAGCTTGTCTCATGTATGCAGCTAAGATGACAGAAATAAAAAGTGCAACGCCTTTGGTAGCTTAATTATGAAATTTATCGTCGATGCTCAACTTCCCAAACGTTTAGCCACCTTCTTAAGAGAAAATGGATTTACAGCTGTTCATACTTTAGATCTTCCAAATGGGAATAATACTGAAGATAAAGAAATCATTGAATTGTCTATCAAAGAAAATGCTATAGTCATATCGAAAGATGCAGACTTTTACGATGCATATATCTGCAAAGGCGAACCTTACAAACTAATCTATCTAAAGATTGGAAATCTTTCTACTACAGATATTATTCAACTCTTTGATAAAAATTTAAAAATAATAATTGACCAAATCTCAACTAACTATGTTATTGAGATATCTAGTAAAAATATTATTACTATTTATTAGTATTAAAGCTTGCTTTATAAAAGAATAGCTTCTACATCTACCCCACTACAATTAGATATACATATAACGTAAATACATAAAAATAGATTTTTGGTGATGTAAAATTGTCAAATAAAGACCCAAACAAATTCAAATAAACCGATTTTTAATAAATATTACCAAAATTTACATTTTTTTGGACAATAAGACGCCAGAATCCGGAGAGATTTTATAAATTTATACATTGGTTTAGTTATGGAACTTACTGGCTTTTTTTGTTAAATTTAATAGACCATCATGTTTTAAAACAAATATCATGAGATTAAAATTAATGGTGTTATTTAATCTTTTGCTTAACTTTACATTTGCTCAAAGTGAGTGTAAAAAACCATTGTGCAGAAGTGATTATTGACAAAATGAATTTCACGACATGCCTTAAAGCAAAAAAGAACACATTTCGTCCTCATAAGCTTCACTTTTCAACGCTTTACTTAATTTTTGAACTGGCTCTTGATAGTGGGTATTGGTGTACATATCTAACAACAACCGTTTAAAATTGGTAGTATTGATGTCTTTGAGGGCAATGCCTTTGGGAGCAATACCTTTTTTGTACAGGATATCATTCCATACAAATTGGTCTATGATGTGGGGAACAATCAATGAAACACAACCATATTTCACGCCACTGTGGGTCGTTCCTGAGCCTCCATGATGTACTACGCCATACACCTTGTCTAAAATCCAATCGTAAGGAATTTGTTGAGTAAAGTAAAACCTTTCACTATCTGTATAGGGCGACAAAGGCACCAAACCACCACTTGCTGTATTGACTATCACAGGAATATTTAACTCGTCAAATGCACTATAAATATGTTTTGATACGGTCTCAGGATGTGGGTTAACCATACTACCAAAAGTGAGAAAAACTATTTTATCGTGTTGAGCGAGAAAACTCAACAATTTTTCATCAGGTTGCCAGTTCAGTGTTTTTTTTCTTTCGTGATAACCAAGGACTTTTACATGAGAAGGCCACACTTTATCGGCTTTGAACAATGAGGGCGATACTGTGTATATCATAGGAGTCATCAAAAGTCTCGTTTTAATATCAGAATAAGAATAAACTTTGGAGACTTTTAAAGATTTTTGTAAGCTTTTAGTCATATGTATTATTCCAAAATTACCTAATTCATAAGTCCATCTATTCCACCATTTAAACAACGGCTTTCCCATACCCAATTGTGGTCTATCATCCACTTTATGAACAAAATAGGGTACTGGGCTGACAATTACATTTTTCTTTCCGGTCTGTATATGCCACAGTAAAGGATACAAACATT
>DAIPYV010000027.1:14607-25664 GCA_036782555.1 Saprospiraceae bacterium | reverse complement strand
TTAATCTTCTCTACTGGTTATCAATACGTTCAATATAGTGCTTGCTGCCTCACTAATGATGGTGCCTGGACCAAAAACAGCCAAAACACCTTGTTTAAACAATTCAGAATAGTCTTGAGGTGGTACTACACCGCCTACGACTACCAAAATATCTTCTCTACCTATGGCTTTTAGCTCGGCTATGGCTTGCGGCACTAGTGTTTTGTGACCTGCTGCCAAAGAGGATATACCCAAGATGTGTACGTCGTTTTCAGCGGCTTGACGTGCAGCTTCCTCAGGTGTCTGGAAGAGTGGGCCCATATCCACATCAAACCCCAAATCAGCAAAACTTGTTGCTATAATTTTGGCTCCTCTGTCGTGTCCGTCTTGACCCAATTTGGCTACCATAATTCGGGGTCTTCTGCCTTCCATCTCCGCAAATTTGTCCGATAGCTCTCGGGCTTTAGCAAACTTATCATCCATACTTATCACTTTTGAGTACACTCCTGATATTGTGGCATTATTGGCTCTAAAGCGGCCGAATACTTCTTCCATAGCTGTTGATATTTCACCTAGTGTCGCCCTATGCCGCGCAGCCTCTACGGCTAATGCCAATAAATTACCTTCGCCAGATTGTGCACTGTTTTTTAATGCAGTGAGGGCTTCATTTACCTTTGTAGGGTTTCTTTGGGCTTTAATTTGAATTAGTTTTTGGATTTGTTCTTCCCTCACTTTGGTGTTATCGACTTTGAGTATTTCTAGGTCGCTATCTATTTCTTTTTTGAATAAATTGACACCGATGATGGATTCATTGCCTGAGTCTATTCTTGCCTGTTTAGCTGCTGCGGCTTCTTCTATGCGCATTTTAGGAATACCCGCTTCTATAGCTGAGGTCATACCTCCTAAGGCTTCTATTTCTTCTATATGTTTCCATGCTTTTTCGACCAGCTCAGCTGTGAGTTTTTCGACGTAGTATGAGCCACCCATTGGGTCTAAAGCTTTGGTGATACCTGTGCTTGTTTGTAGATATTTTTGAGTATCCCGTGCTATTTTGGCACTGTAATCTGTGGGTAATGCTATAGCCTCATCTAATGAATTAGTGTGTAATGATTGTGTGCCTCCGAAGGCCGCCGCCATGGCCTCTATACATGTCCTAGCTATATTGTTATATGGGTCTTGTGCGGTAAGGCTGTATCCTGAGGTTTGACAATGCGTCCTTAAAGCTAAAGATTTGGGGTTTTGCGGATTAAATTGTGCAACTATCTTAGCCCACAATAGCCTTCCAGCACGCATTTTAGCTATTTCCATAAAAAAATTCATTCCGATACCCCAAAAGAATGAAAAACGACCTGCAAAATCATCAATTTTAAGCCTTGCCTTTAGTCCGGAGCGAATGTATTCTAATCCATCTGCCAATGTATATGCCAATTCAATGTCCGCGGGCGCTCCAGCTTCATGCATATGGTAGCCACTGATGGATATACTGTTAAATTTGGCCATGTGAGCTGAAGTGAAAGCAAAAATGTCGGAAATGATGCGCATAGATGGCGCCGGCGGATAGATATACGTATTGCGCACCATGAATTCCTTGAGGATGTCGTTTTGGATTGTACCACTTAGTTTATCTATAGTTACACCTTGCTCCTCAGCTGCTACTATATAAAATGCCATGATAGGTATGACCGCACCATTCATGGTCATAGACACCGACATCTCGTCCAATGGAATGCCATCAAATAATGTTTTCATGTCTTCCACACTATCTATAGCTACACCTGCCATACCCACATCACCTTTGACTCTAGGGTGGTCAGAATCGTAGCCTCTATGAGTAGCTAAATCAAACGCCACAGAAAGTCCTTTTTGGCCTGCGGCTAGATTTCTTTTATAAAAGGCATTGCTTTCTTGTGCAGTAGAAAAACCAGCGTACTGTCTTATAGTCCAAGGAGAGGTAAGATACATTGTGCTGTAAGGGCCTCTCAAATATGGTGGCAAGCCTGATACATAGCCTATGTGTTGGACATTTTCAATGTCACTTGCTGTATATACTTCTTTGAGTTCAATGCCTTCAGGTGTTATATTTTTTGACTGAGCCATAAGTATGTGCGGTTTAGAGTGTAAAGATAAGACAAGATTAATAGAAAAAGTGGAAAAAGATATTAAAAAATTTGGCTCAACAATGATTCTTGATTATTAGTCGTTATATAAAAGAAGATTTAATTCCAAAACGAACAATCTATCAATTTTTCTTTGTTATCAAATGAGCTATACCTATGAACCCAATTGAAATTAAAGGATAAGTCTTGGTCATTAGTTTTTTTATATAGTAATACTTTTTCTTCATCAAAAACTTTTAAGGCTAATTTGGGTTGAGATTTGATATTTTTGGTGGGTATGACTCTGGTGAGCGTATTGAGTGTGTCAATATTTAGGATTCCCGCTTGATTACAATTTACTGAATAACGGGTGACTGTGCCCGTATTCAATGATATAAAGATGTTTTTTTTAATGGTGTATTTTATAGATTTATGTTTTTTATTTGTCTTATATTTTCCTATACTGTAAGCCAAAATTCCTCCTTGATTTGGAGGATAGTCGATAATGTAAATTTTACCTTTCTCTAGTTGGATAATAGATCTATGCGGAGACTTTATATAATTGGGTGAGGAATCAATATAATAATAGATTTCTTTTTTTTCCGTTATTGATGTTATATCATTTAGAGAGTGAATGATAAAAAAAAGGAGCATGAATTTCATTATCTATATTTTGTATTGAAATTAAAGTTAACCATTATATCACATTTTCTCCCCACACTTATCACAAAAATTGGCCATCGGGTCATGGCCTTCCTTGCCACAATGATCGCATACGATGGTGTTGTATTTGTTTTTGTTGTCCATAAGACTAGATGTAACGATACCTGTAGGCACAGCTATTATGATATATCCTGTAAACATGAGAATGGATGCTAATAATTTTCCAAATTCAGTGCTTGGAATTATGTCCCCGTAACCTACGGTGGTAATCGTGACTATGCAGAAGTAAATGGACATGGGAATACTATTGAATTGGGGGTTAACATTATGCTCAACAAGAAACATGATGCTCCCAAATATCGCTACAATTATGGAAATAGTGATAGCAAAAACAGTCAATTTTTTTCTACTTTCATGTAGTGCGTAGATTAACATATTACCTTGCTCGATAAAACTATCTAGTTTGAATATCCTAAACACCCTCAACAGTCTCAATCCCCGTATAATCATCAACGAGTGCAACCCGGGAAATATGAGTGCCAAGTAACTTGGGAGTATAGAAAGTAAGTCTACAATACCAAAAAAGCTAAAAATATAATATCTGGGTTTGTGTACACAATATATCCTTAAGAAATATTCAATTGTAAAAAATACGGTAAAAATCCATTCTAATATTAAGAAAATGTGT
This sequence comes from Saprospiraceae bacterium, assembly GCA_036782555.1. GTDB lineage: Bacteria > Bacteroidota > Bacteroidia > Chitinophagales > Saprospiraceae > OLB9. The sequence continues at coordinate 22,238 of DAIPYV010000027.1, read as the reverse complement.
CTATAGTTATTGTAATAATGAGGTACTGTTTCCCACATGACAATAATGATGCTCAAGACAATCATAATGAGTAGTACTACATCAAAAAGTTTTCCTTCTTTGGTTTCTGCTTCAAAAATAATTTCATGGAGTTTTTCCCTATGGGGACTAAAGTTTTTAGGTTTTTCTTTTAACTTATCAAGTTTGAAGTAGTCGATATTTTTTTTTCTGATTGCCATTTATTCTACGTATTCTTTACGGATGACTAAGGCATATAAATTGTTTTCTAAGGCCAAATATCCATATTCATAACAAAATTTATAGACTTTTCCAGCCTTAGTTTTATATTCATTAGTAAAGTAAGCAAATTTAAATCCTTCGTCCAATAGTGCTGTTTTAGTAACAGTATTTTTTCCTGTAGGATTGAGTTGTTCAAGAATGCGCCTATTTTTACGCAATATATTATTGATATTGCGCATGAATTTGTTCTGGTCAGTATTTTGTTTGTTGTAGTATGAAGTTCGACATTGATCGCAACAAAATTTTTTATCACTGCGGCCGCCAAAAGTGTCTCCACATACTAAACAATGTCTTTTTTCTGCCATGCTTTAGAATGTTTAAAGCCGTAAAATTAGTTAAAAATTTATTGAATTTTATGTATTTATCAGATATTTTCCATAGGACACTATAAGTTTAGTCCACTTTATGGTTTGAAACTTAGAAAAGAATACTAAAATATATGGGTAATGCGAGTCTAAAATATTTTTAGTTTTGATTTAAAAACTAAGCCTCAGTCCTAACGACAATGCGCTGATAACTTTAATACCACCTATGGGAGTTAGAGGCAATTCAGAAATTTGTTGTGTAATTCCGTTGAATCCAAAAAGAGGTTTATTATATTGGTGAAAAGTCCAAAATTGAAGTTGTGGAATAAAATAGATTTGGCGACCTAAATCAATTTTGAGACCTGTATCGAGGTTTAGTACTGGTGAAAAAGAGATATCATTTGAATATACAGTGTATTGGGTTTGTAGGAAACCAGAAGGCCCTATGTCAAACATATAGTATCCATAATTATATGGAGTTGATGAGAAGTTTATTCCACCTCCTACACCCCAAAAATATTGATGCTTGGAGCGAGGTTTTAATTCATTTTCTTTCCTAAAAGAAATGACTATTTGTCCTATGTTATAATTTGTTGAGTAGTTTATTTCAAGGGGTCTAATCTCGGCATTAAAAAAGTCAAGTACTTCGTCTAGTCTAGCTTCTGCCCAGTTGCTTCTACTAAAAGCAATATTTCCTTGCAAGCGCAACATGCTGTTTTTGTTTATGTAATAACCCAATGCCATCTCTATATTGCGACCTATTTTGGTGAAGCCAGCCTTTGGGTTATCTATATCGGTCGATCTCATGTTTTTATTTACGAACATCGTTCTACCCCCCAAAATTTCAATGCTAAACTTTTTGTATGGTTCCATCTGGGCATTCATATCCAAAATATAAAAAGTAAAAATAAGTATAAGTATTATTCGCATGGTTTGTGATATTATAGGAGCAACTAGTAAAGAAATAAATAATAGAACTGGCTTGATGTAATATTGATGTTTGTATTTTCGCTTTTCAAATCAAGCCCAATACCCGACATAATTCCAAGGAGTTATGGCTAGCAATTCCTCCCTTACTTTATCATCGACATTGAGTCTGTGTATAAAGTCATGAATGTCTTGTTGTCCTATGTGGGCTTTGCCTCGTGTGAGGTCTTTGAGAGCTTCATAGGGTTTTGGGTACATCTCTCGTCGCAATATATTTTGGATGGCTTCTGCGACCACTGCCCAGTTGTTTTCCAGATCCCTGCGCAGATTATCCTCATGTAGTATGAGTTTGTCCATACCTTTGAGTATAGACTGGTAAGCTATGACACAGTGGCCAAATGGCACACCCAAATTGCGCAAAACTGTACTATCTGTCAGGTCTCGTTGAAGACGAGATATAGGAAGTTTTTCTGCTAAATGACCCAATATAGCATTGGCCATACCGAGATTGCCTTCTGCATTTTCGAAGTCTATAGGATTGACCTTGTGAGGCATGGCGGACGAGCCTATTTCGCCGGCTTTGGTTTTTTGTTTAAAATAGTCCATGGATATATAAGTCCAGATATCTCTGCACATATCTATGAGACAAGTATTGAGTCTAGACATGGCGTGGCAGATACTTCCCAAATCATCGTAGTGGGCTATTTGTGTGGTGTATTTTGAGCGTTTTAGACCCATAGAAGTGGTCAATTTATCAGCAAATGTTGGCCAATCAATGTCAGGGTAGGAGGCAAGATGTGCATTAAAATTGCCCGTGGCACCACCAAATTTGCACTTGATTACAATGGATTTTAATTCACTTTCTATATCTTCTATACGTTCTAAAAAAACTCTAAATTCCTTGCCTAAGGTCGTAGGAGAAGCGGGCTGTCCATGCGTTTTGGCTAGCATGGGTTTCCCTTTGTATTCTTCTGCTTTTTGTAATAGGGTTGTTTTGATTTCGGTTATCATAGGATAAATCACATCATGAAGTGCATCTTTGAGTGACCAAGGTATGGCCGTATTGTTGATATCTTGTGAGGTGAGACCAAAGTGCACAAACTCTACAATGTCACCATGACCCGCTGCTGTCATCTTGTCTTTTATAAAGTACTCCACGGCCTTAACATCGTGATTGGTGGTGCGTTCTGTGGTTTTGATAGTCATCGCATCCTCTTCAGAAAACTCTTTTTCGAGGCTTTCTAAAAATGGAATAAGAGACGGTGACACAGGTACCAATTGAGGTAAGGGCAAATTAATAAGAGATATCAAGTATCTGATTTCAACAGCGACTCTATATTTTATGAGGGCATATTCCGAAAAATATTTTTTTAAGGGTTCTGTTGCTGCGGCGTATCTACCATCAATAGGTGAAATGGCTGTTATCATTTTTTTATATCTTTATTTTTTAATTATTGTCCACCTTAACTGCGGCATCTTCTATTCTTTTGATATAATAATAGGTTTCTACTTGACTTCTTACAGCGATATCGTCGCTATTTTTTTTGTATTTATTAGCTTGTGATAAGTCGATATATCGGGCTTTGACATTATCCTGAAGTTGGATTTGGATGCAAGTCTCTATGTTGTTTGCGATATCTTTGTCGAAGACAGGAAAGACCGTCTCCACTCTGAAATGTAAGTTGCGTACCATCCAGTCAGCGGATGACATATAGACTTCTCTTTCACCATTATTATGGAAAATAAAGACCCGAGAATGTTCCAAGAACCTATCAACTATGGATATAACTTCAATATTTTCGCTTAAATTTTTTTGGCCAGGTACCAAACAACAAATTCCTCTTATGATGAGTTTTGTCGTCACTCCGGCACGAGAGGCTTCATACAATAGATTGATGATTTCTTCGTCTTGAATACTATTCATTTTGAGTATCATCTCAGCTTTTTTGCCTTTTTGAGCCCATTCTATTTCTTTGCGGATGAGGTGCATAAATTTTTCTTTGAGATTAAAGAGGCCTACACCGAGATATTCGAAGGGTTGTATGGGTATTTGTTTGGTTTCTAAAAAGGTAAATATCCGAGCTGCTTCTGAAGTCAATCTTTTATCTGCCGTAAAAATCCCAAAATCTGAATATACTTTAGCTGTGTCTTCATGAAAATTTCCCGTACCTAAATAGGTATAGAGATGAGGTTTGCCGTTTTCTACACGACGGACTAAAGCTAATTTACTATGTACTTTGAATCCAGGCATGGAATAATAGACGCTGACACCCGCTTTTTCTAACTCTTCTCCCCAAGAGAGGTTGGCCTCTTCGTCAAATCTGGCTTTAACTTCTATAAATGTGCTGACTTGTTTGCCACTTTTTACCGCGTTTTTGATGGCTGTCATGATGCGTGAAACCTTAGCAACTCGGTACTGAATGATTTTGATGTGAGTCACATTGGGATCTACTGCTGCATCTTCAAAAAATCTGATGACAGATTCATAGCTATGATAGGGCACATGGACAAATTGGTCTTTTCCTCTAATTATATCAAATATGGAGTCTGCATCTTCCATCTGACTTATCTTGATGGGTCTTAGTTTTTGGTCCTTGAGATGAGACATTTCAAAAGATGGAAACTTAAAAAAGTCTGAGTTATTATGGTACCTACCTTCTGGAAGCAAGTCTAGTTCGTCGAGTTCAAAAACCTTCATCAATTCGTCCAAAAAGTGTTGTGGCATATTCCTGTCATATACCAATCTAGAAGCGACGCCTACATTTCTTTTGGAGAGGCTTTTTTTAATTTTTGTCAATAGGTCACCAGAAAATTCGTCATCTATGTACAATTCTGCATCACGAGTCAATTTTATGGAGAATGAATCCTGAATATTATAACCTGGAAATAAAAGTCGGACACACTGACGCACGACATCGTCTAACATGAGAACTTGATTTTCATTGGACTTGGAAGAGGGCAATATCAAAAAGCGGCTCATGTGGTCAGACGGAATTTTTACTATGGCATATTCTGATTCTGGTTTTTCAGTATCTTTACTAAACATGTGCAATGCAAGGTACAAAGCTCCAGTATTCAAGAAAGGTTTGACTTTATTGCCAGCCAAGATAACAGGTTGCACAAACGGAAGTAAATTTTCATTAAAGTAGGTATCAACAAAGGCTACTTGATCTTTGGTCAAATGCCGCCAAGAGACGATATTGACGCCATTTTTTTTCAGCCCTGGAATGATAGTTTTTTCGAATATTCTACTGAATTCTAATTGTTGTTCGTTGGCTATTCGGAGTAGCTCTCTCAATACTATTTCTGGCGAATAATCGATGTTTTTAAGTGTTGTTTTGTCGGCCCGTGCTATATTGCGATGATTGGCTACACGAATTCTAAAAAATTCATCCAAATTGGAAGAATAAATGGCTAAAAATTTAAGCTTTTCCAATAGAGGTACAGCCGGATCTTTGGCTTCTTGTAATACCCTATAATTAAATGACAACCAACTTATATCTCTATGAATGTATTTGACCATGTGTAAAATGTCTATTTGGTAGCTAAAGTTGCAAAATTAAAAGAAAAATAGAAATGTCCTTTACAATCTGAAATAATATTGATTAAAAAGTTATTTATTTATGATAGCCTCATTGATATCCTTGACTAGTGATGGGCCGTAATAAACCATACCAGAATAAACTTGAATAAGACTGGCTCCAGCATTTAGTTTTTCTAGTGCATCAGCTGGGCTGCATATGCCTCCGACACCTATGATAGGAACTTGGCCATCAGTTTTTTGATGAATGTATCGAATTATAGAGGTGGAAATGTCCCGTACAGGAGCACCACTAAGACCGCCTGCTCCTATTTCAGTAGTATCTTGTGTTAGATTTTCTCTTGAAGAGGTGGTATTGGTAGCTACAATGCCGTGTAGCTGAGTGGTCTTAACAATGTCTATGATGTCGTCTATCTGTGACCAGGTGAGATCTGGTGCGATTTTTAATAATATAGGTTTGGGGTTCTTTTTTTGATTATTGGCCGACTGAAGTTGGGACAAGATGTTCAATAGTGGACCTTTTTCTTGAAGTTCTCGCAGTCCAGGTGTATTAGGTGAAGACACATTGACCACAAAGTAATCTACATAAGGAAACAAAGCTTCAAAACATATCAAATAGTCATTGACAGCTTCTTCATTGGACGTAATTTTGTTTTTACCTATATTGCCACCGATGATATAATTTTGTTTTTTTAGATGTTTTAACCTGCCTACTAGAGCCTCCACACCTTGATTGTTGAATCCCATTCTATTGATGAGTCCTTTGTCTTTGGGCAATCTAAATAGTCGGGGTTTTTCATTGCCTTCTTGGCCCATTGGTGTCACTGTTCCTATTTCTATAAATCCAAAACCTAAGGCGGCCATACTCTTAAAATATTGACCATCTTTATCAAATCCGGCGGCTAAACCTATTGGATTAGGAAAGGTGAGTCCCCATAATTTTTTCTCTAATTTAGGACTTTTTACTTGATATATTTTTGTAAATAAAGATCCTAAGATTGGTATTGTTAGTACGAAGGAGAGTAATTGAACAGTGAGGTGATGCGCTTTTTCTGGGTCTAGCTCGAATAATAGAGGTTTTAGTAAATACTTATACATAGGTTGTCTTAAATTGCTCGTGCAAAGGTACGATTTTAGTGATATGTAAGTCTTAGAAATTGTCTTTTTTATGATGCTTGGTTATATTTAAGGGATTTAAATGAAATTCCCCTGATTTAAAATTAAAGTTGATACGGCCTTATTCCTTATTCACTCCTTTTTATGTGCATGTTCTGCCAGCTTCGCAGATGAAAATCTGACAGATTTAAATCCTCAAAACCATTGTATATTACATTCATTGTCATATCAGGTTCGTGGGGTAGAATTTTTTTCATATTTTTAAGGAAGTCATATTTGAAAGTTTTTCCAGACTTAATCTCTGTCATGTGGATTTTACTATCTGTCGAGGCTTCAATCATATCTATTTCTATTCCATTGCTATCCCTGAAGAAAAACAGTTCATTATCAATATGTCTGTGTGCATTGTATTTAGCTTTTTCAGCTATTATCAGATTTTCAAAAATGATCCCAAATTTGTCGTGATTTGCGAGCTGGTGTTCGTTTTGTATACCCAGTAGGTGACAAAGCAGCCCCGTATCATAGAAGTAGTATTTGGGTGATTTTACAAGTCGTTTGCCATAGTTTTTGTAGTAAGGAGCTAGTGGAAATACTATATAGCTGGACTCTAATATATTGATCCACGATTTTATAGTATTGACGGAAGTATTGAGGTCATTACTGAGGTCTGACCATTTGAGCATTGAACCTGACTTGTGTGCCAGAAGCTTTAGAAATGTTCTGAACGTAGACATGTTACCTATATTGATGAAGTCTGATACATCCCTTTCGAGATATGTTTTGATGTAGTTATTGTAAAACAATTTGGGAGGTATGTTTCTTTGCCATTTTCCTGGATAAAAGCCATTAAATATTGTGGATTCTATATTATTTTGCCATTCTGGAATTAAAGCAATTTCTCCAAAATCCATAGGGAATAATGTAGAGATGTCCACTCTTCCCGCTAGTGACTGGGTGACGTTGCGATGAAGTAAGTAGTTTTGAGAGCCTGAAAGTATATATCTTCCAGGTATAAACTCTTTGTCCACAATGCCTTGTAAATATGAAAATATTTGTGGCACTTTCTGGGCTTCATCTATAATGACACCTTCTGAATATTTTTCAAAAAATCCGCGTGGATCTTTTTTGGCAAATGCAGCTGTATCAGGATTTTCTAGACTTAAATATTCATAGCCATCATATGCGAGTTTTAGAAGGGTTGATTTTCCTGCCTGTCTTGGTCCTGATAAGCTGATTAAAGAGTAGTATTGTGTTACACTTTTTAAGTGAGAGATCATGACTCTTTTGAAGGTGTTTTCATTACTCATTGAAATGAATTTGTTAACTTAGTGCAAAGTTATGTTAAAATTCTGATTTATAAGGTATAATTTATTGAATAATATTTTAAAAATGATGATTTTACATAAACTTAATTGACGATTTTGCATAAGATAAACTGATCGTTTTACATAAGATAAACTGAT
>DAIPYV010000027.1:0-14507 GCA_036782555.1 Saprospiraceae bacterium | reverse complement strand
CATAAGATAAACTGATCGTTTTGCATAAGATAAACTGATGATTTTACATAAGATAAACTGACGATTTTGCATAAATTAAACTGATCGTTTTACATAAGATAAACTGATGATTTTGCATAAGATAAACGGACGATTTTACATAAGTAAAACTTATTAATTTGAATAGAAGAAGCTGATAACTGTACTTAGCATAAATGGATTGTTAAGTATCATTGGGAATGAAGTGAAAGGGCTAGATAAAAGCTATTTAATGCAGAATCTTTTTGAGACTTAGGAATTATTAAATAGTTATTATAGGCTTATTTTGGAAGCTGCTCTACAACAGACTTTATTTCTTGTTCATCTTTTTTAGGGTAAATCAAAAGGGCATTGTTTTCATCTACCACAATAAAATCCTTTAATCCTTTTATGACAAGAGTTTTATCGTTATTAGACATGATGATGACGTCTTCACTGTCTATAAGATGGATATTTTTACCTATTTTAATTTGTGAGCCCTCGTTAGCAAGGTATGCGTGTAGGCTGTTCCACGTGCCTAAGTCACTCCATCCTATGTCAGCTGGTAGGGTATAGACATTGTTTGCCCTCTCCATGATGGCATAGTCTATGGATATTTTTTGTGTTAGTGGATAGACGGCATCAATGTATTCTTGTTCGGTATCTGTATTATAATGTGAGGTATCTTGTGTTAATACTTCTAAAATGTTGGGTGCATTTAGGCGAAAGGCCTGAATAATATTTTTTACACTCCACACAAACATACCCGCATTCCATAGATAATCTCCGCTATCTACATATTTTTGAGCTGTGATGAGGTCTGGTTTTTCTTTAAATTCTTCAACTTTGTAAGCCTGGATAAGGTCGCCTACTGGGGATTTTGAATATTTTATATATCCATACCCTGTATCTGGTCTGGTAGGTTGTATTCCTAGTGTGACTAATGCATCGTTTTGGGCAGCGTAATCAAATGCTTGGTTTAGTAATTCAGTATATTTTTCTTCTTTAAGAATAACATGGTCTGAGGGTAATACAGCAAAAACAGCTTCTTTGTCCATAGATTGGATACGAAGAGCTGTATAAGCTACGCAGGGTGCTGTATTATTCATGCTAGGTTCACACAGGATGTTTTGGACAGGGAGTTCCGGAAGATGTTCTTGGACTAAGTGCAGATATCTTTTGTTAGTTACGATAATGATATTTTCAGCGGGAACTAGTGTTAGACACCGCTCAAATGTCATCCTTAAAAGAGATTTACCTACACCCAAGATATCCAAAAATTGTTTTGGGCGGTCTGCTGTACTTGATGGCCAAAATCTGCTTCCTATTCCTCCAGCCATGATAGCTATGTACTTCATTTTTTGTCAATTTGAGGCTTTTGCCTGATTTAATTTAATGTATTTAGTAACACAATAGTCACTTTTTACTTATTTCTTAGATTACACACTTTATGATGTGCTTTTTAACAGTTTTTGTGTCGTTTTGGTTTTAACCTAAAAATCTAAAATGACTTACCCTGACTGCCTAATGAAAAAAAGCCACCTCATTAAAATAATCAGGTGGCTTCATAAGATGCAATAATTTATTAAAAATTAATCTATTTTAAATATTGACTCGTCTAAGCTCTCATCTATGGAGACAGAAGTGACTTCCATAGCTATAGGAATAGGCATAGCTCCGGAGATAGTGATTACATGCGGCAACTTGATACCTTTAATTTCTTTATAATCTTTGTATTCATTGCTCAGTGTGGCCTGAGGTGTACTACTGACAGATCGTGTCAATAGTCCCGTTTTGATATCATAAAATTCTATCGATTTTTCACCGTCTGGGTCTGTGATTTGGATTTTGTAACACATCACCCCATCTATGTTTTCTATACCAGCCAGTTCTAGGTTGTAACCTTTTTGACTGTATAATAGTTGATCAAACATGACACCTTGTTTTTTTATTCCTTTTAAGTCATCACCTTCTAATTCTTGAGTTTGACCCATTGCAGATTGAGTACCTTTCTGACCATCAAATTTAGTTTCTTGTAAAACCATACCCATCATTTTCATTTGCATCATGAATTTACCTGAAGCTGTTTTGACAGATTCCATTATAGCTTCGCGTCCTCCTAAGTCAGCTTTCATGGTCATGGATATAGATTTTACAGCTTCTAGCTTATCTCTCCCACCTATTTTCATTAGGTAGGTATTGATGACGTCTTGAGCTGTTAGTCCTACGGGAATCTCCATAGATGGTGCTTCTATTATTTTTCCGAAAGCATCATAAAATTCTATTTCCCCGTCTGCATCAAAGGCTAAAAGTTTCTCGGCTACTTCACCTTTATTGCCTACTACGACAATGTTCATATTATCTGGTAAGATGTATTTTTTTGCAGCCATTTTTAAATCCTCCTTGGTGACTGCGTCTACATTTTTAAGGTAATTTTTGTAATAGTCTTTCGGAAGATTATATTTATATGTATTGAGAGCAAATCGTGCGATGGTTTGGGGAGACTCCAACGAACGAGCAAAGTTGCCAGAAAGGCCACTTTTGGCTAATGAAATATCTTCATCAGATACCTCTTCTGTTGTCATTCTGCGCATTTCATAGACAAATTCTGTCAATGCGCTATCTGTGACCATATTGCCTACATTAGCAAAAGCTACAAAACTACCCACTAAATCATCAGAATTTAATCGCGAACGCGCACCATAGGTATATCCTTTGCTTTCTCTTAAGTTTTGCATAAGGCGGCCAGAGAATATACCTCCACCTAAGATACTGTTCATTAAATTTGCTGCTATTGCGTCATCTGCGCCTGGTTTCATATCTACGGGATAGGTGATATTGATAAGTGACTGTACAGCACCTTCTTTATCTGCAAATTTGACTTGTGCACCTTGAGGTGGCTTAGGTGTATCATATTTGACTGTTGGGATATTACCCTTTTTCCAAGTGCCAAAGTACTGATTGGCTTGCTTTTTCGCTTCGTCCAATGTAATGTCCCCTACGATAACTAAGAAGGCATTGTTTGGTCGGAAGTAGGTGTCCACATATTTTTTACAATCCTCTACGCTGACATTTTTTAATGTTTCTTCAGTTTCCACTTCACCATAGGGATGGTTGAGACCGTTATTGACTACAGCATTGACATTAGATGCAATAGCGTCCGCACTCGTTTTTACTGTGGCTAATCCAGAGAGAGATCTTTTGAGCATTTTGTCAAACTCATCCTGAGGAAAACTGGCATTATACAGTACATCAGTCATGATATTTAATAAATCAGATGAATGCTTTTTAAGCGAAGATGCAAAAATGCCATTAGCTGAAGTGTTAAAGGTGGCACCTAAATAATCTACGGCTTCATCTATTTCAGCTTTGCTTTTGGTTTTAGTACCTTTGCTTAGTAAATCTCCTGCAAATGAAGACATACCCGTTTTATCTTCTTCTAAAATGGGATCATGATTGAGAGACAATTGATAAGAAACTCTTGGTATCTTAGCGTTTTGCACTACTATGACTTTTAATCCATTGTCGAGGTCAAAAGTGGAATAATCTCCTAACATAATATCTCTTGCTTCCGCTGCATTGGGAGGAGTTGTCCTCCAGCTATGGATGCTTTGGGATGAGATATCTTCTACATTTGATGCTTTTTTTGTACATTGACTCAGTGTCAAAAGTGTCATAAAAGCCACAAAATATATTACTATTTTATTTATCATTATTGTATCGTTTTATTTTTTTTTAAATTAATTGGCTGCTTTTGGCAAGTAATGAAGTACTACTCTATTATTATTTTTAAAATAAGTTTGTGCAACTTTTTTGATATCAGCTTTCGTTACAGCTAAATACTTATTTAATTCGGTATTGATAAGGTTGGCATCATCATAATAGGTCTTATAACTGGCCAAACTTTGAGCGATTCCTGCTACTTGTGAATTTCTTGATACAAAATCATTTTCAATCTGATTTCGCAGTTTTTGAAATTCATAATCAGGAATATCTTCGTTTTTGATTCTTTCTATTTCTGTTTCTATAGCTTTCTCTACTTCAATGATATCAGCTCCCATGTTACATATAGCGTAGGACATAGATACACCTGGATGTTTTAAGTCAAAAGCAAAACTACCTGTGGCTATAGCTAGTTGCTTGTCATCAACTAAAGATTTTTGAAGTCTTGAAGACTGACCTTGAGCTAGTAATTGGCCCATCATCGAAAGAGCGTAGTAGTCTGGTGTGCCAGCTGCGGGTATTCTATACGCCATGATGACAGCTGGTAATTGGATATTGTCATAAGTTGTGTCTCTTACCTCACCACTCAAAGGCGGCTCGACTATGTTATTTCTGATGATAGGCGCTTTTCCGCTTGGGATAGTGGCGAAATATTTTTTAACTAATCTTTTAGTTTCATCGTAATCTATATCACCGGCTATTGACAATACAGCATTTTCAGGTACATAAAATTTGGCATAAAAATCTTGAAAATCTTTATCTTGAGCTGCTCTGATATGTTCCATAGAGCCAATGATAGGCCATCTATAAGGATGTACCGTGAATGCGCGCTTCATGACTTCTTCGAGCAATCGACCATAAGGTCTGTTTTCGACAGTTTGTTTTCTTTCTTCCTGAATGACATTACGTTGTGTCTCTATTCCGATGTTTTCAACTTTGGCATGAAGGAGTCTTTCGGCCTCTAGCCATAAGCCCAATTCTAGTTGATTGGAAGGTAAAATTTCGTAATAGTAGGTTCTGTCCCATGAGGTATTGGCATTAAGTGTACCTCCAGCTTTTTCTACATATTTGTCATATTGGCCACGCGGGATATTTTCAGTACCCTCAAAGAGTAAGTGCTCAAAAAAATGGGCAAACCCCGTTAACGTAGAGTCTTCATCTTTAGATCCTACATGGTACATTATAGACACCGCTACGATGGGTGTACTATTGTCCTTGTGCATGACGACTTTGAGTCCATTGTCAAGTTTGAATTCTTCAAACTCGATTTTGTTGAGTTGTGCCTGTGCGGAACAAAAGAACCAAGACATGATAATAAGCAATGATATTTTTTGCATAAATTTTGGATTTTTAAATATTGATTTTAAAAAAAGCACAATATATAAACTAAATAAAAATACATCACAAAAGAATTGATTAAAGTGGCAATTTTTAAGACAAAATTAACGAAAATGTAACTAAAGTAGCACAAAATGGGTAGTTTAATGAAAAATATATATGAGACTTAACATTTGCTTAATATTAAAGAATTACATTTGTGCCATTATTTAACCAAACCAATTTTATTAACAGTGAGGTTTGAAATTTTTTGGATTAAATTAATTTTTTAACATCACAAAACACAAAATTTACATTTTTATGAAAACAAGAGTTTTACAATTGTTAGTATTTATGTTTATGGCCTTGGTAGGTCATGCGCAGGTCACCACATCGAGTATGGGTGGTAAAGTGACAGATTCCAAAGGAAACCCTTTAATTGGTGCTACAGTAGTAGCAGTACATACACCATCAGGGACGACATATGGAACGATTACCTCTATTGACGGGAGTTATGACATCGTAGGAATGAGAGCTGGAGGGCCTTACTCTGTTAACATTTCATACGTAGGATATCAACCAATTTCCCAATCTAATATCTTTATTAGACTTGGAGAATCTTTTGATGTAAATGCAATGTTACAGGATGATAGTGTACAATTAGATCAAGTTGAGATCTCAGCTATCAGAAGTAATATTATGAATTCTAACAGAACGGGTGCAGCAACAAACTTAAATGCTGACCAAATAAATGCACTACCTACGATAAGCAGGAGTATTAATGACTTTACAAGATTAACACCTCAGGCACAATCAGGGAATGGTTTTGGAGGTCGTGATGGTCGTTACAACAACATTCAGATAGATGGAGCTAACTTTAACAACAATTTTGGTTTGAGTAGCAATAATTTACCTGGTGGAGGTTCTCAGCCTATATCATTGGATGCCATAGAGCAAATTCAGGTAAATATAGCACCATATGATGTGAGACAATCTAATTTTACGGGTGCTGGTATAAACGCAATCACAAGATCTGGAACAAACAATATGGAAGGTTCTGTTTACACCTTATACAGAGATGAAACTTTTAATGGATATAAAGTTGGGGATGCAGAAGTACCAGTAGGTGATAAGACTCAGTCTTTAGTATGGGGTGCAAGATTGGGTGGAGCGATTGTAAAAAACAAATTGTTTTATTTTGTTAACTTTGAAATGGAAGACAATACAAGACCTGGTATAAATATTGTCCCATCAGCTCCGGGTAGGACAGGAGATAACGTCTCGCGTACGACTTTAGAGGACATGGAAACGGTAAGTAATTTTGTTAAAGAAAGATATAACTATGAAACTGGAAGACCTGATGGTTATGCTTCAAATTTCAATACTAAAAATACTAAGGCCCTAGCACGAATAGATTGGAATATAAATGATAAACACAAAATGACTATGAGATACAATCAAGTCATAGCTACTAATGACCAAGTTGTCAACGGTACCAGTGCGCCCAATCCAAGAAGTGCTTCAAATAGGGTAAGTTTAAATTCATTTGCATTTGAAAATGCCAATTATGGATTTGAAAATAGTGTAAGGTCTTTAACGGCTGAATTGAATTCAAATTTTTCATCAAAAATTTCAAATCAATTCTTAGTCACGTACACGAACATCAATGACAAAAGAACATCTAACTCTTCACCATTTCCATTTATAGATATCAAGAAAGATGGTGATGCTTATATGAGTTTAGGATATGAATTGTTTTCATGGCAGAATGAAGTAAGAAACAATGTCACTACATTTACAAACAATCTTACTTATAAAATGGGACAACACAATATCACAGCAGGCGTTGCTTTTGATTATTTGACATTTGGCAACTCTTTCCAAAGATATGGTACAAGTTACTACAGATATTCCTCAATGGATGACTTTTTAAATGATAGAACGCCTGAAGCTTTTGGTTTAACTTTTTCTGTTCTTCCTGATGGAAGAGATCCATTTGCTGAATTGGATTTTGGTTTAGGCGGTATCTATTTACAAGATGAATATAGATTCAGTGACAAATTGAAATTAACGGCCGGTTTAAGAGTTGATATTCCTTTTTACTTTAACAAGTTAGAGGTCAATCCTGCGGTGAGTGCTTTGGATTTTAGAACACAAGACGGACAAGATCCCTATAAAATTGATTTGTCTCAATGGCCATCTTCAGCGCCGTTATTTTCACCAAGAGTTGGATTTAACTATGATGTGAAAGGAGACAGAACTCTTCAAGTGAGAGGAGGAACAGGTATATTTACAGGTCGTGTTCCTTTCGTGTGGTACACTAATTTACCTACTAACTCTGGGATGTTACAGAATACGGTCGAAAGAACAGGTGCTGCAGTAGCAGACTTGGGTATTACCTTCGATCCCGATGCAGATGCATGGGTTGACAAATTTCCTTCATCTCCTGGTACAGTAGCTCCGGGTTCGATAGCGTCGATAGATCCTAATTTTAAGTTACCACAAATTTGGAGAACAAATATCGCAATGGATTATCAGTTGCCTTACAATACGATATTTACATTGGAAGGTATTTATGGAAAAGATGTTAATGCTATCAATCAGTTTAACGCCAATCAAGCTCAGCCAGTTGGAAATATGAATGCGGCTAATGGCAACGATACAAGACCCTTTTATGGTGCAACCAATCCAGATAGACGCGTTAATGCCAATATGTCTGAAGCCATGGTTTTGACCAATACCAAAGAAGGGTATTCCTTGTCTTTGACAGGTATGTTGTCAAAAGAATTTTCTAAAGGTTTTTCTGCTATGGTTGCTTATACTTACACTGAAGCTAAAGATTTATCAGGTAATCCAGGTTCGCAAGCGGCATCTGCTTGGTCAGGTAATCCAGCCGTAAGAGGTCACAATGATTTGAATCTTGATCCAGCAGCATTTGCTGTACCTCATAGAGTGATAGGGTCGTTTACTTATTCTTTGGAATGGTTGGGAATGGCCAAAACGAACATAGGCTTGTTTTACGAAGGTGCTCACCAAGGTAGATTTTCATATATATATACATCAGACTTTAATAGAGACGGTATAAACAGGGACTTAATTTATATACCTGCCGATCCTTCTGAAATGACTTTTACAGATGTCGTGAGTGGGGGTAATGTCGTTTTCACAGCTCAACAGCAAAGTGATGCTTTCTTTGCATATATTGATCAAGATTCTTATTTGAGTAAAAATAAAGGAAGTTTTGCGGAAAGAAATGGAGCTTTATTGCCATGGAGAAATCGTTTTGATTTTAGAGTAACACAAGACTTCTTTGTTAATTTAAGTGGTAAAAGATATACTTTACAGTTTAGTGGGGACATACTAAATGTGAGTAACTTGTTGAACTCTAATTGGGGAACACGTCAGATTACAAATTACAATAACGGAGCTATTTTAGTACCACGTGTGAGTGCTGATGGCACAGCAACATACCAAATGGCTAGGGTAAGTAATCAATTAGCAACAGAATCTTATAGAGATTTAATTACTACAGCGGGTACTTGGGGAGCTCAAATTGGTTTGAGATTCATATTCTAAGTAGTATTTTATTAAGTGAATTAGATAATTAATAAAGGCCAATCTCTCACCAGAGATTGGCCTTTTCGTTTTTGTAGTATTTACATTAGTTAACCTATTCTATTAATTTCATAAAATAAAACCAATAGAAGTTTTACTTTGACTTCACTTCGACTTATCTGAGTATTGTGCGCTCAACTTTTAGGGTAGCTTTTCTGCACACACTGAGAATCAAAATCCAGATAGTAAAAAAAACTATGGGAGGAAGATTGCTATTAATCCAACAAGTAATTGACATAATATACCGCCCAATACAAGCACTATTCTTATGCTAAGTTTGGTGTTTGAGCTAAGTCGGAAACACTTATTGGTGAAGTTAACCCACATTTACACACCATTATCCCAAAAATAAATACAATAATTGCGCAAATAATATTTTCATGACCAATGAGATAGGAAACATAAAGGCGTAACCTATAGATGGTACTCTGTTTTTGGTGATATCTGTGGCAAATTCTAAGATAGCTGGCTGATTAGATACGAAACCTAAAAGGACAGAATAAGGTATTTTTATCAATTTGTAGCCAATCCATAACGATAATATAGCTGTAAAAACACTGACTATACTACCTCCAATAAAGATATTTATCCATGTGCCACCACTCAAGCTTTCTATGAGAGTGTTCCCAGCATTGAGACCTACGGCAGCTAATAAAAATGAGAGACCTAATTGATTGAGTGTAATACTAGAACCATAAGAAAGGTTCCACACCATAGGGCCGGTGCGTCTTAATGCACCTAAGAGTAACCCAACAATAAGTGGACCACCAGCATAACCTAATTTGAATGTGACATTATCCCATAGAGAGAACTCTATCATGCCCAAAATTAACCCCATGGCCATACCTACACCAAATGTAAAGAGATTGACTTTGCTTGCCTTGTGATAGCTGTCTCCAAAAAAACTTCTTAATGATGGAATATCACTTCTACGAGCCACGAATCTTATTCTATCTCCTAATTCTAATACTGTATCACTTTTGGCCAACATTTCTATATCACCACGTCTGATGCGTGTGATCACCGCATCATATTTGGCGTCAAGATTGAGCGACGCTAATGTGTGTCCCACCACTTTTGTTTCAGAGACCAATATACGAACTATATCATATTCTCTGCGGTCGTAGGTCATAGTATTTTCTATAGGATGCCCCAGGATGCTGACCGCATGATTGAGTTCATCGGTAGTACCCACTATGGTGAGTTTATCTCCAATATTTAAGACGGTATTGTTACTAATCAAAGACATCCCTTGGTGTTGAGTCTCTATACGCCCGAAAATGATATTCCATTGATATTGATTAGTAATGTCTCTAAGCTGCTTATTGCAGATGTCAGCATTAGTAATTTCTACTGTACTGGTAGCCAAATCCTCTTCCAAATCATACTGTCTTTTGAGGACATTTTTTTCAGCTTCGTAGTCTATTTTGAGAAATTTTTCCATAAACTTAATGGCTACCATGACACCGAGTACACCCATAGGGTAGGAGAAGGTGTACCCCATTACCAGATTATTTATATTTGTTACATTGCCATTTTCTTTAAGATTGACCATATCTATCACTGCAGCTAAGGCTGTAGTATTGGTAGAGGCACCTGAAAATATACCTGTCATCGTAGCTTTATCAAAACCCATAGTGTAGAAAACTCCAATGGTTATGAAGGTAGATAATATTAACATGAACAATATAAACCCAATATCCCGCCAACCGTTTTTTTGAAAAGATTCAAAGAAAGCTGCACCGGATTGAAGCCCTATGGTATAAACAAAAAGTATAATCCCGATCTGGAATATGATATCTGGTACAGTATAAGATGGATTAATAGCGCCCACAGCTAATCCCACAAACAAAACCGCAGCCGTACCTAAACCAGTACCTTTTATTTTGACATTACCTATCAAAAATCCCAAGGCTATCACAACAAATAAAAGAAGAATAGGGTTGAGCTCAAGATAGGCATTCATAGGCGATGTTTCTTTATATATCATACAAAACATCATTATGAGTATTATAGTTTAGGATATAGACAATATAATCTTATAGTCTCATTGTCTAAAAAATAGCCCATCAATAGTATTGACTCTTCCAGTATTTAGATCTACACCTTCGATATTAAAACTATAAGGCTCAAAATTATTTTTCTTTGTAATTTCTAAAATGTCGTAGAAGGTATAACCTGTATCATTGTACATAGCATACAATGGTATTTCTATTTTAAGTCCTATAGATTTTGAAAAAACATGACTAGCACCTTCTATGGCCTCTTTTTCGTACCCTTGTGTATCTATCTTAAGTAGGATGCGTGGGTTGTTGTTTAAGTTAATATACTTATATATAATAGAGTCCAATTTGTAAATAGGTGTGGTTTCTTGTTTGATAATTTTTGATTTTTCATTATGTGCTACATAAGAATCTTTTATAGGTAAGACTGAGCTAAAAACACTGTCGTCGGATACATTGATCATTATATCACCATCACGATTACCTATGGCACATCTTTCAGCTACAATCCAATTTTTGTATTTTTTTGCTCTATTATTTAGCTCTTCCCATACTTCTTTGACGGGTTCGAATGACACTACTTGGCCTTGAAAACCAAAGTCATAAAGGGATTCTCCAAACTGACCTGTATTAGCACCAATGTCTATGATGTGGGTGATTTGCATATGTTTACAAAGCATAGCTGTACGCATTTCTTCACTGCTTGATGCTGTAAATCTTTTAAATTTTAAGTAAAGACCTGTATTGATACCAATCCATCTTTTTGCTCTTTCTACAGTTTTTGATTGGATTATTTTTTGTATTACATTCATTTTGCTTGTTTTTAGATTTTTATTGTATTAATCAATTTAATTACAATATTTGCCCAATAAAAATGTTCATAAAATCTTTCAGGTGTTTCTTTTTCTATGGAATAGTATTGACTTTCAATTGAATGGGCGTATGCTAAATAGTCATCATCATCGACTTGAACAAGTTTTTCACCACACACTTGGGGATAAGCTCCCAATGCACCACTTTTACTTGATATTACTGTTGTCCCCAAAGCAATGGATTCTATCAATTTTGTTTTGACTCCGCCACCGGATACAATGGGATTGAGCATAATGTCGCAAGCTTGAACGTAACTTTCGATATCCTCAACGTATCCTAGATAATCAAAAGAGGGAAAACGCTCAAGCCTTTCATATTTATCGGGTAATCCGCCTCCACATATAATAAATTTATATTTGAGATCGGGATACAGCGCTTTAAGTTGGGGCTCGATATGATTCAGCATCATTTCTAATGCTTCCAAATTAGGTCTATAGGACAGAGGTCCAAAGAAAAGGATTAAGAGCTCGTTTTGTTTTAGACCCAATTGTTCTCTTTTAAATTTCTTATCGGGTATTGAATATTTTTCAATGGATACTCCGTATGGAATTTCAGTACATTTTTCATTTGAAACATTGAAGGTCTTTAAAGCAACAGGTATTTCGTCAGTAGAAATAAAAAACAAATAATTCGATAATTTGTAAGTGAGCCATTCAGAAAAATATATAATTCTCCAATAAATTTTGTTCATGCTCTGGAATCTTTTGTATTCCAAATTTTGAATGTAAATGCCTGTCTTTATGCCCATTATCTTGCATATTGGCCATATTAATAGAAAAATAAAATGTTGGTGTGTGAGGCAAAAGTTTATTTTGTTGGCTTTAAATGCTCTATAAATTTTTGGCCATGAAAATATATTAAAATAACGTATAAAACTATTGGACAATATGGGTACGGTTAAAAATTGTGCGTTAGTAGTTAAATTGTTCTTTGTAGAGATACACACCAAATCTACGCTTTTACTCAGATATTCAGCCATTCCAAAAGCTGCTTTTTGTCCTCCATTCATTGCTGGTATAAATTTATAAGGGACAATGTAAGCTATTTTTAGGGGTTCTTTTTGCATGAATTTATTGAATATTGAAGTGCGTATGAAGGAAACTAAGCACAAAAGTAAAATAAATTTACTAATTTACATATTTACTAGCTCATCATTTACATCCACACTTCTACAGCACCGCCATCATTTTTTGAAAAGGTAAATTTGACGTGTGGATAAGAACGGAGTAAATTTTCTATTGCAGTTTTGAGTACGCCCTGTCCTTTGCCGTGTATAATAGTAACATGCGGGTAATTGTAATGAATAGCATTTTCAATAAACTCTTTTGATTTTTGAATTTGATATTCTAGTATGTAAGGTGGCATTTGATTCAACAGATGTGGCGCTAACTTTTCTATGTGTAAATCCAATGTATGATCAAACTTAATTTTAATGTTTTTTTTGATTGTTTCTTGTGAATCATTCAGGATGTCTTCAATACTTGGTTTGTGGTCTTTAGGAGGTAACACTTCGAGATTTGATATCGTCGTCAAAAAAAATTTACCTAAGGAAGATACCCTAGCTTTCCCATCTGAATTTAATCCTTCAAAACGACCTTCTCTTCCGGATGATTTTATTCTTACGGATTCGCCTATCCAAATATCCTGTTGATCACCTTTTTTTATCATTTTTTTTTAAAACCGGATTTGTAATTGGGTTTTTAGCTCGGTCATGGTACGACCATCGATTTGGTTGTTTCCACTACTTATGAAATCCACATTTTGGAAGAATAAACGACCAACTCTAAACTCCCAAGTGTAACCACGAGCTATCTTCCACCGTGTATTAACGTAAAATCGACTCCCTCTATTCTGAAAGAAGGGTATGAAAAATTCATAAAGTAAATCATTTTCATAGGTGTAAATACGCGCATCAAAACTTTCGACGTCAAATATTGCATATCTGGCCGTAAATGAAAAATTACCTGCCATAGGTTTATAAAGGATGTCTTGATAGGTCAAAATTCCGTTAGAGCTATTACCTGATCTCTCAAATTTAGAAAACTCCACTCTATTGCGGAGCTCCCATTCTTTAGATAGTTTGTAATTAAACTGTATTCTCAATCTTTGTAAAATGATGTCTTCTGGGTGTCTTATCACCCTGTCATCTGTGGTGTTGCGTTGTCTTTGAACGAATCTATATTGTAGATAAGTGTCCATTTTACGACGTATATTATACTGAAGTCTCACTAAAAAATCTCTTCCTTCAGCTGGACCATCTCGCCTAAAACTCACCCACGGATTTGACCAAAGATCTATATATGAACTGACAGTGATATTTCTAAATGGACGTATTTCTGTACCCATATAAAAACCCTTTTCGTTGATGGGCTGCGTGGCATCAGAAAAAGCATTAGCATTAATGACTTGATAGTCTGGAGCAAAATTTCTATAAACCATTGAAACATCCATGCGTTTATCCAATGCCATGAGCACGCCGTGGATATGGGCCATAGCCTTATTGTCACTCATGGCCGACTCACCAAATAGGGTCAGATTGCGTAATCTATAAGAATAGTCCAAAGATACATTAGTCAATTCAGTGCCATTAAATTGGAATCGTCTGTAAAGTTGTTGGTCGCGGATGAGAGGTGTATTAAATCTCGTGTAGAGTGCATTCGCGGCTATTTTTAAGTCTTTTATTTTGTATTCTAACTTACCTCCTATATTGGATTGTATGATAGTGTTTTTGTTAGCTATCTCTGATGGTGTCCTATGCAGTCCACTCAACCTTATTGAACCAAATGAATCGAAATCCGTATTTTCAACTGTATCTCTTTGAACAGTACCACTTACAGGTTTATGTGAAACAAATAGAGAGGCTTGTAAATTTTTTCTGATATTGACCACAGTACCAGCACCTCTAAAAAAATTTACCTCATTCACTGAGCTGTAGGGTCTTAAAGTGCGTCCTGCGCGCTTTACATTCATGACCCATGA
>DAIPYV010000026.1:0-25697 GCA_036782555.1 Saprospiraceae bacterium | reverse complement strand
CGACCAGAAGGCTGGAGCAGTAGGCGGTGTCACGACCATAAAAAACCCCATATCTCTCGCTAGAGCGGTCATGGAAAAATCAGAACATGTGATGATGACAGGCAGCGGCGCAGAAAAATTTGCCTCACTGCACGATATCGAAATAGTCAGTCCGGAATACTTTTATACAGAGGCCCGTTGGCAAAGTTTGCAGCGAATAAAAGCCGAAGACGACAATAAAACACAACTGTCCGAAAGTGAAAAATCCAACTCTAAAAAAGGTACCGTAGGCTGTGTCGCATTGGATAAAAAAGGTCATCTAGCGGCTGCTACTTCTACAGGTGGCATGACCAATAAAAAATTCAATAGAATAGGTGATGCGCCCATAATCGGTGCTGGTACGTTTGCAGATGACAATACATGTGCGGTCTCATGTACAGGACATGGCGAATACTTCATCAGATACACTGTAGCGCGAGACATTGCTGCCATGATGGAATATAAGGGTTCGAGCCTTAAGGAAGCATGCGATTATATAGTCCATGACAAATTGGTACAAAAAGGTGGAGAAGGCGGACTTATAGCGATAGACAAAGACGGTAACATAGAGATGCCTTTCAATTCCGAAGGTATGTACAGAGGTTGGGCCAAAGGTGGTAAAAGAGAGGTCTTGATATTCAAAGCAGACTAAAATCTATGCAGTATTACAAAGAGATATTAATACTGGAAGGAATTTTACTAACCCTTATTTGGATATTTAATGACTATCTGGCAAGCTTGATCACATTTATTTTTGTACCACTCATTTTTGCCATCATGATTGTATCATTTATTTCCGAAAAAATAGCGCATTCAAATATTCCACCTACCTATTTTAAGATGATGTGGGGATTGTTTTTGATACCCATAGTTTTGTTTTTGGTCTTTTCACAATTAGGTGGCGGACTCTCTTGGCTAAGTAGTTAAAATTAAAATAATATTTAAAATATGCAATTTATATCAGAGGACATCATTAATGAAAAACTAAACATCTATGACAATCATGAGGAGATGTTGGTCAACGAATTTAAAACCATGGTGGAAGCGCACACCTCCATTTTATCTTTTTTCCAGCAAGAAAGTCTGGTACTTCTGACTGAATCAGAAAAAGGCTTACTGGAATTTATGTTTACAGTTATTTATTCAAGCAGTCAGTCATCATTGGGTAAACCACTCGTATTTAATATATCTACCCTTGAAAAGACTGAAGAAAAAAACTGGGAAGTATTCAATGCGCATAGTTCAAAGAAATTTACACAAATATGTGACATCTTTTTTGAAAACTATCCTCAAGAAGATTTATTGGCCTTTGTAGAAGATTCATTACAGATGGACGATGACGAAGCCGCCATCACATCCGTAGGTCGAGAAATTATACTCATTGCTTGTAAGTCATTCATAGATGTTTTGAATGAAAGTAATGGGTAGGTCTTAGGCCCCGAGTCATTTTTTCATACAGAAGATGAGTTTTTAGAACGGCCCTTTAAATATTTTCAAAATAAAACCTATCTTTGCATCGAAGTACTAATATGGGTGTACATTTTATATGTGTACTTTTCTATCAAGCACCTCAATTATTTATAATCAAAATCATTTATGGTAGATTTTTGCCACTTACACTCACACACACAATTTTCACTTTTAGATGGCGCCTCAGACATTGAAGGCCTAATGAAAAAGGCTAAAGCTGATGGTCAGACTGCTGTAGCTATCACAGACCATGGCAATATGTTTGGTGTGTTCAAATTTGTGAAAGAAGCTCAAAAGAACGATATCAAACCTATCATAGGCTGTGAATTTTATTTATCGGAAGACAGACACATCAAGTCTTTTGAAAAGTCTCGTGGTCTAAAAGACGTCAGATACCATCAATTGCTTTTGGCCAAAAACCAAATCGGTTACCAAAATCTAACGAAGCTTTGCTCTGTTGGATTCACTGAGGGCCTATATGGAAAATATCCGAGGATAGACAAAACGCTGATTGAGAAATATCATGAAGGCCTGATAGCCACAAGTTGTTGTATAGGTGCAGAGGTACCTCAATTGATTTTAAAAGGTAAAAAAGAAGAAGCTGAAACCCAACTTAAGTGGTGGCTAGATATCTTTGAAGAAGATTACTACGTGGAGTTGCAGCGGCACCGTAATATGGAAAATATAGACGGTACAGGAATAAGCCA
Organism: Saprospiraceae bacterium; assembly: GCA_036782555.1. Classification (GTDB taxonomy): domain Bacteria; phylum Bacteroidota; class Bacteroidia; order Chitinophagales; family Saprospiraceae; genus OLB9. The sequence goes on along the minus strand of DAIPYV010000026.1, from coordinate 23,502 downwards.
GGAAGATATTAATCAGATACTCCTTGGATGGGCCAAAAAGTACAATATTAAAACCATAGTTACCAATGATTCGCACTACCTTGAGCAGGAAGACCACATACCGCATGATGTATTATTATGTGTCAATACAGGTTCACTTTTAGAAGAAGATAAGAGATTTAAATTTCCTAGTTCAGATTTCTACTTTAAAACCAAAGAAGAAATGAATCACCTCTTTGGTGACGTCAAAGAAGCAGTGGAAAACACCATGGAAATAGCGTCAAAGGTAGAAAACCTAAAGCTGAGTAGAGATATCCTTTTACCTGCGTTTCCTCTTCCAGCAGGCTTCGATTCTCAGGAATTATACCTAAGGCACTTAACCTTTGAAGGTGCCAAACGCAAATATGGGGATATCACTCAAGTTGTGGAAGAACGTCTCAACTTTGAGTTGAGCGTCATCATCAATTCTGGATACTCAGGCTATTTTTTGATTGTTCAGGATTTTACGAGTGTCGCGCGCCAAATGGGTGTAGCTGTAGGCCCAGGAAGAGGCTCAGCCGCAGGTTCTTGTGTGGCTTATTGCCTAGGGATTACCAATATTGACCCTATAAAATACGACTTACTTTTTGAGAGATTTCTCAATCCTGAGCGGGTGTCCATGCCTGATATAGATATAGATTTTGATGACGAAGGTCGTGAAAAAGTCATCAATTACGTCATAGACAAATACGGTAAAAACCAGGTGGCACAAATCATCACTTATGGTACTATGGCTGCAAAATCTTCATTGAGAGATGTAGGTCGAGTGATGAATATTCCGCTATTTGAAGTTGACAAAGTAGCCAAATCTTTCCCAACCCACCTTAGTGCTACTCTCCAGGCTGTATTGGCAGAGGGTGATGTAGATGCCAAACTAAAAGAAAACCTTACAAGTGAAGATAAAGAAAAGGCTCAAGAGTTTAGGAAAATAGCCGCGGAGGATACGAATATAGGTAAAATGATTCGTACAGCAAAAAAGCTGGAAGGTTCAATAAGAAATACAGGGATTCATGCTTGCGGTGTCATCATTACACCTGATGATATCACCAATTTTGTGCCTGTATCTCTGGCCAAAGACTCTGAGCTACTTGTATCTCAATACGATAACAGTGTAGCCGAAGAAGCTGGCTTGCTTAAAATGGACTTTTTAGGTCTTAAAACATTGACCATTATCAAAGATGCAATAGACATCATCAAAGAACGATATGACATCGATGTGGATATCGAAAATGTTTCACTAGAAGACGAAAAGACATTTGAACTCTTCCAGAAAGGTGAGATGGTGGGTATATTCCAATATGAATCACCCGGTATGCAAAAGTACCTTAAAGAACTGCACCCAACTAGATTTGAAGATCTCATCGCTATGAATGCGTTATACAGACCTGGGCCACTACAATACATCCCAGATTTTATCGCACGAAAAAATGGTAAACAAGAGATCACCTTCGACTTGGCGGATATGGAAGAATACCTGGCTGAAACCTACGGTATCACTGTCTATCAGGAGCAGGTGATGCTCCTCTCTCAAAAGTTAGCTGGCTTTAGTAAAGGAGACGCAGATATGCTCCGTAAGGCCATGGGGAAAAAACAAAAAGCCGTATTGGACAAAATGTTTCCTAAGTTTGTAGAAGGTTGTACTACCAATGGCCATCCTGAGGACAAAGTCAAAAAGATATGGACAGACTGGGAAGCTTTCGCTTCGTATGCCTTTAATAAGTCACACTCAACGTGCTATGCCTATATAGCCTTTCAAACAGCCTATCTCAAAGCTCACTACCCTGCCGCCTATATGGCCGCTGTCCTTAATAATAATAAAAATGATATTTCTAAGGTCAATTTCTTTTTGCAAGAAACGCGCCGCATGGGAATCGAAGTATTGGGACCAGATGTAAACGAAAGCAATATCAAATTTACTGTCAATAAACAAGGTCAAATTCGCTTTGGTCTCTCAGCACTAAAAGGAGTGGGCGAAGGACCTGTAGAAGAAATAGTCCAAGAACGTAAAGAAAATGGTTTTTTTGCTGACGTCTATGATATGATGCGAAGACTCAATCTACGATCTGTCAATAAAAAATGTTTGGACAGTCTAGTTCTTGGCGGTGCTATGGACTCATTCACAGACTTTAATAGAGCACAGTATTTTGAACCCATGGGTGAACGAGGTGAAAACTTTATAGAGATTCTTCTCCGATTTGGTGGAAACTATCAAGCTCAAAAAGCTTCCAATCAAATGTCCCTCTTTGGAGATGCTATGATGGATTATATAGAAAAACCTAAGCCACCCCAGGTAGATGAGTGGAATCAGATAGATAAACTAGAGCGAGAAAAAGAAGTTACAGGAATTTATATCAGCGGACACCCATTGGATGATTACCATTTAGAGTTCAAACATTTTATAAATTGCCCTCTAGAAAAGATAGATGAGACCGAAAACAGACAGTTGAAATTAGGAGGAATAGTCACAGATGTCTATATAGGTACTACTCAAAAAGGATTAGAATATAGTAGATTCACATTGCAAGACTTTACAGGTCTCTATCAGATAAGTTTATACAACGAAAAACACCAAAGTTTTAAACACCTAATAGAAAAAGGAAAAGTACTTTATGTCGAGGGCGTTAATGAAAAACGATTTAATCAGGATAGATTTTTCTTTAATGTCAGAGATATCCGACTATTAGATTCGATAGGCAAATCATTGACAAAGTCCATCACTATCAGGATGCCTCTGCATACCTTAGATGAAAAAATGATTGACGAACTAGGGCATCTCGTCAAAGATAATGAAGGGCCACATTCTGTAAAATTCAAAGTGGTAGATCTGGAAGACGAATTGGACATCAACCTTGTGTCAAAAGACTTTAAAATTAATGCTGATTATGCTTTTGTGGATAAAATCGAAAGACTAGGCTGGCAGTATAAATTAAATTAATATTTTTGGTTTATTTAGATTTTTAATGGTTGAGACGACTTTCAATTAATCATACTAGACTATACCTATTCTCTATTTGGGCTTGCCCCAGATTCGCTGGGTCAGGGTATCAAGCTAAAATCTAGCTTTTAGCTTGATAAACTTTGATACGAACTGCTTTATTTTGTGCTCGCTCCTATCCTTCACGCTAGGCCTTCAAAGTTGTTATTCGACTGAGATATTATCTCTTTGTCCCTACAAAAGTACAATTATCATTAAATGAGATACCATTAAATGGAATGCCGCCAATCTCAAAAGTATCTCTACTAGTCAAATTACCAAAAACATCACCTGTCAAAGATTTATTGTCTGTACTTATTGTCATTTCTGAAATAATCTTGAAATCTGCCCTAACAGTCTTATCATCAGCACCATTAAAAAGATCTCTTAGATTGACTTCCAAGTCTTTTAAAGTATCATCTATCTCAATGGTATTGGGAGAAGTAATATTGCCTACAAAACTTAAATTTCCAAAATCTGTCATAACGTCAAACATGATTTTAGTTCTATCGCCAGGAAATTGAGATATTATTACTTCCTGCTCAGTCAATATGGCGTTCAATAACTCTTCACATTCAAAAACCCCCACGTAAGTACCCGAAAACCTATTGACATAGGTACATGAATTATCCTCTTCGATAGCATCAGCACTATAATTATCCGCTAATATATCCGTACATCCACTTATATTTTCTGGATCTTTTTTACAACTTAATACAGTTAAACTGAGGACGATAGTTAATACAAAATATTTAAACATATTATTCAATTTTTTAATATTGACCGTAAAAGTAATTATTTTTTGATTTGTTTTCTAAAAAATCAACATAATTTAGACTTCCCAATCTCATTTTGAAAGGAATTTGAGATTTTTTTTCAATCTTGTCTTCTACCTTACAAAATAAAGGTAAAGATGTGTACCCTTTAAAAGTATATACAGATTTGAACTGGATACGATCTGTTTTAGCATCAAAATAAAAGGTGTCCTGTCTATTATTTACATTTTCTTCAAATAACAAATTCTTCAGCCATTGGGCATGAATAAATTGACTACACATCAAAAAAATGGTGACAACTATTAATCTCATTGGGTTTGAAATTTTTGTCTTTTACTACCAGAATACATATCGTATCTGTAAAAAACAGAATCTATGGCCCCATTTAACAACTTAATACGCCTCGAAGGCCGCAACCCCAAATTCTTGATAGCTTCCAGATGGCCTGAAAGTATCCAAGCTGTGCTACCAGATGATGAAAGTTTGAGTTTATCTCCTATATTTTTATAAAAAGATAAAACATCCTCCTCTTTTAAGCGCTCGTCATAAGGTGGATTGGTGACAATAAATACATTTTGCAAGTCTTCATGGAAGAAAAAATCTTCTTTTTCTAAAGAAATGTATTCATTTAATTGTGCATTTTCTATGTTCATTTCAGTGATTTGAATGGCTCTGTCACTGATATCATACCCTTTGATAATGATATTTTCAGGCGTTTTTTGAGCTGAAAAAGCCACTTCGCAGATACTATTCCATAAGGCTTCATCAAAATTGCGCCAACTTTTAAACCCAAAGGCTCTATTCTGTTTTTGTGGGGGAATATTATAAGCCAATAGTGCCGCTTCGCACAGTAGTGTACCCGACCCACACATTGGATCTATAAATGGTTGAGTATAATCCCAGCCTGAAAGTAATATAAGGCCAGCCGCTAATACCTCATTGAGCGGTGCATCGACTTGAGCTCGTCTATATCCACGCATATGAAGTGAGTATCCAGAACTATCCAAACTCATCGTCACAAGTGTGTCACGGATATGAATATTAATTCTCAAAGTTGGATTTTTAACATCGACACTAGGTCGTGCCCCCATTTTTTCCCTAAACCTATCCACTATAGCGTCCTTGGTTTTGAGAGAAATAAAATTAGAATGTCTAAATTTCTCTGAATTGACAACAGAATCCACAGCTAAAGTGTCCTCTATACCTATAAAATTTTCCCAGGGATAAGATTTGACTTCTTCATACAAATCAAGCTCATCTTTGACTTCAAATTCATTGATGACCCATAACAATCGAAGACAAGTACGCAATTGCAAATTGGCTTTATACATCAAAGCTAAATCTCCAGAAAAAAGAACAGCCCTTTTTATTTTTGTCATCTCAGAAGCACCCAAATCTTCTAACTCCTTAAAGAGAACGTCCTCTAGACCTTCTAAGGTTTTTGCTATAAACTTCACATTTTATTTTTTGACCTTAACCACCCGTTTCTTTTTTCAATACAGTCACCAATGAGTTCCACATGTCAGTAACTTCTTTAATTTCGTCTTCATCACAAAAATCTGTAATTTCCATTATCGTTTCATTAGTTATCTCTGCCTTATAAAACTTAAATTCAAGAAATTCTTCTGGATCATCAGCGTCATCCCAAAAAAAACGTACCCTTTCATCTTCTATATCATCCTCTAGGTATGCAGACTCACTACTATTGCTCCAAGAGAATTCATAAGCATCTCCCTGAATATTTACCTCATCACAATACCACCTAATCAATCCCTCGGGTGTGGTGACAAAAGTGTATAATATTGTAGGCGATGCTTTAAAAATATATTCTAAGTCTATGCGTACTCTTTTGACAGCCATAATTAACTATTTTATTTTTACAAATTTTATTAAATATAATAATTCGAGAACTTTTTTGTTTTTAATGCAATTATTATAAGATTGTTTCTATTCTCCTCTGTAAAATCTTGCAAGAATATCAATCAAAAAAACGGGATTAGAATTATTATAGAGTCTAAACATTTTCTATTGCAATAAAGTTGAGACAGTTAACAAAATATTTTAAACGATATGCAAAAATAGTATTATCTTTGCGGTCTTTTTCGCAAAAGATGTCAATAAAATATTTTTTTTTGATTCTGATGTAAACAAAATACAGCTAAATACGCTTTTGTATTATTAAAGTAAATTTTTATAAATGAGACAACTAAAGATTACCAAGTCCATCACCAATAGGGAAAGTCAATCCTTAGAAAAGTACTTGCAAGAAATTGGGAAAGTAGATTTGCTCACTCCTGAGGAAGAAGTAGATTTAGCACAAAAAATAAAGGACGGAGACCAGGAGGCGTTAGAAAAGCTTACTAAGGCCAATCTAAGATTTGTTGTTTCTGTAGCAAAACAGTACCAAAATCAGGGACTTTCACTGAGTGACTTGATAAATGAGGGTAATTTAGGACTCATAAAAGCCGCTCAAAGATTTGACGAAACAAGAGGATTTAAGTTCATTTCCTATGCTGTATGGTGGATAAGACAATCTATATTACAGGCGCTTGCCGAACAATCAAGGATAGTAAGACTTCCTCTGAATAAGGTAGGTTCGCTCAATAAGATTAATAAGGCATTTTCTGAATTAGAGCAAGAGTTTGAAAGGGAGCCTTCAGCTGATGAATTAGCGGGCCTTCTTGAAATCACAACCAATGAAGTTGAGACAACCCTAGGTGTAGCGGCGAGACACGTGTCTGTAGATGCGCCATTTATAGATGGTGAAGATAACTCACTATTAGATGTGTTAGAAAATAATACTACTCCTGATACAGATGCTGGATTGGAATACAGAGATTCTTTGAGAAAGGAAATAGAAAGATCTCTAAGCACATTATCCGAGAGACAAGCTGACGTTGTAAAACTTTATTTTGGTATCGGCATAGAGCATCCGATGTCATTAGAGGATATAGGAGATAGATTTGGCTTGACGAGAGAGCGTGTTAGACAAATAAAAGATAAAGCCATCAATAAATTGAGAAGTGTCAACAGAAGTAAACTTCTCAAGAATTATTTGGGTGTTTAATTCCTTTGGGGATTGATATTTTAATTTCTTTTTATTACAACCATTTTATTGTTTGTGGCGTTATATAAGCATTAATGTTTAAAGCCTATTACTATGAATCAAAAAAGATTTCTTTGGTACTTGAGTGGTCTCAGTCTAATATCATCTACCTATTTGTTAAATATAAGTCCTATGGATTTTTATTCTTTTTGGTATCCTCTGACCATAGGTTTCCTTTTCGAAAATGGTATGGTAATGCCAGACATTGAGTTTTTCGAAAAAATGATTAAATTTTTATTAGGAATAATGGATAGGTAACACTTTAAAAAGCAGACCCTGACTGACATTGGAGTGCTCTTTTTTGAAGTAAGATTCCATTTAAACGATTTCTTTTCCGTGTTTTATAATCTATTCTGTAGATATACATGTTTTTAATAGACAATTGGGTTAAATTGTACTATTAAATTTTAAACCCAAAAAATAGCTCTAAGCTAAAATATCGACACATAGACTACCTTCCTTTAAAGTGAGGTTTTCGTTTTTCCAAAAAAGCTTGCGTACCTTCCTTGTAGTCATCACTGTTTCCGGCTAGTGTTTGCAGAGTATCTTCCAATGCCAATTGTTCGTCTATGGAATTGAGAAAAGTATGATTCAATGCTTGTTTTGTAAGAGCCAATCCGTATGTAGGCATCTGGGCCATATTTAAAGCTAATTCATGTACCTCATGATCAAAAATATCATCAGCATAATATTTATAAATCATACCCATAGATTGTGCTTCTGAAGCTGATACTTTCGCTCCCGTCATCATCAATGCGGACGCACGCTGAAAACCAATGAGTCGCGGCAAGGTCCATGTCCCCCCGCTATCAGGTATTAATCCTATTTTACTAAATGCCTGAATAAATGATGCTGATTCTTTGGCTACCACAATATCACAAGCTAGAGCTATGTTAGCACCCGCTCCAGCTGCAACGCCATTAACAGCTGCAATGATTGGTTTGGGTATATTTCTTATTCTTGTGATGATAGGATTGTAGTGTTCGCTTACTATTTTATTCAGAGAGATACCGTTATCCTCAGTAGCTTCCTGGAGATCCTGACCCGCACAAAAAGCTTTACCTTTGCCCGTAATAAGGATACACTTTACATCATCGTCCTGACTAGCATCATCTAATGCCGCTTGAAAGTCCATAGCCATTGACCTAACAAAACTATTGAATTTTTCAGGTCTGTCCAATACTATGATAGCAACAGAATCTTTCTTATAATAATCTATGTGTGACATAACTACGATTTAAGTTTTAATGACATTTAAAATAATCAAAAGGCTCTAAACAGTCTAAACATTTATACATGGCTTTGCACGCGGTAGACCCAAATAAACTTACGAGTTCTGTGTTATAAGATTTACATTGAGGACACACTACTTGTGGTTTTTCACCTGAGATAAAACTTTTTTGAAGGGTGCTCTGAGCTGGAGGTGAAATGCCATATTCTAATAGTTTTTTCCTGCCACTTTCCGTGATCCAGTCTGTCGTCCAAGCAGGGTCCAAAATTAAGACTACTTCTACATCACCGTAGCCATGGTCTTGTAAGACTGATTTTATATTGACAGTGATCATATCCATAGCTGGACAGCCATTATAGGTCGGCGTGATGTACACTTGGATTTTCCCATCTTCTGTACATTGCACATCTCTCAAGATGCCCAAATCATCGATTGTTATAACTGGTATTTCAGGGTCAGCAACGCTTTCCAATATCTCTCGTATATCCTCCTTGCTCATACTCATGAGTTTAGACCTTTAACAAGTTATACCCAATAATTGTTTAAGATATTGGTGTACTATCGATACCTAATGTTGCGCTGTAAAACTTTAAAAATAGATACGCATACAACCCTCCTATCAATGTACCCACCATACCTCCTACTAATATATCTGTTGGAAAATGAACACCTACATAAACTTGAGCTAAAGAAATTAAAGCTGCCCAAAACCACATCCAGGGCCTAAGAAAAGGTAAAAAACCACCCAAAACCCCAATTAAAAACGTCGCAATAGCAAAATGATTGGTGGCGTGCGAAGACGTAAAACTATATCCCGAACCACAACGAACTCTTTTGATGACTTTAAGCTGAGCGGCTGAATTATGAAAATGGCAAGGTCTGGGGCGCTCTACTGATTTCTTAATAATACGAGAACTTATAATATCAGATGTACCTATAGTTAAGACAGTAAATATAAGAAACCAATAAGATTTAGTCCCAAAATTAAAAACAACAAAACCAATAATAAATATATACAATGGCAACCAAAACAGGGGTTCTCTCATCCAAGGCATTATAGCATCAAGCATAGGAGAAGTCCATCCTGAATTTATCCACTCAAATAGTTGATAATCCCACTTAAAAAACAATATAGTGGTAAAATATAAAAACATTATTTTTCGTAGTGAGGCTCTGGTAGAAGTAGAATAGGTTTATTGGTAGAAAACAGTTCAGCTGTCGAATTGGTCTCCATGAAAAGTCTCTCCCAGTAGGAATGTTGATGTCCTACCATAGCTATAATACCCACATGATCATTTTCGTCAGCATACTTTTTAATGGCAGATACCACATCGTCGCTTTCCACTTCTATAATATTATTAATCATGCCTTCTAATTTTCCTGTTGACTCACCTAAGTTAAGTTTTTCATTAGGCACTTTGACATGAAATACATCAAATACAACATCCGGTAATGTCTTAAATGCTCTGAGCAAACTGATAGACTTATCGCATCCTATGCCTTCATGGTCCAAGCACAATAATAAGGTATTTTTTGTAACATGATAGCGCAGTGAAAAAGGTATTGCAAGCACTGGAATATCAGCAGTCTCAAATAATTTTTTAGTTATACTTCCCATAACCATACTTTCCACACTAGAGCTTCCTTTTGTTCCCATAATAATGAGATCAACATCATTTTTTCGTGCATATCTCAGTATAGACACAGTCGTATTGCCCTCAACTACCGAGTACTTTGGTTTCAACCCTGTGGTGATATGAGGCAAGAACTTTTCTACAAAATAATGAAGATCATCTTCCATGGCTTCCGATATTTTGTCACTAAAAGACCCCATTCTGCCAGACATTTGTGGCACTTTAAAAGATGTAATAAAATGTAATTGAGCACCCAAATCGTTGGAAATATTAATAGCATACTCAACAGAAAATTCAGAATTGGCAGAAAAATCAGTGGGACATAAAATATTTAGCATGATATTAGTTTGACTTTTAATGTTTAAAAATTCTTATTAAGATGCAAAATAAGTGATTTTTTTTAACATGGCGTACATCAATAGTATTTTTTCCTTAAAATATTATTTTTCACTTCATTATTTTTAATAATTTTGATGGACTAGCTCAATGGATAGTATTCCTAAGTATATCATCTATAAGCTATTTTTTATAACATTAAAAATTTAAAATATTACTAAAAATAGGTAAGAGACAAGGTAATAAAACGACGTTCCTGAGCATATTTAATTGTTATTTTTTTTTAAATGAGATTGATATTTTATAATAAGGCTTTCTTAATTAGCATATAAATAAATACAAGGCACACATTTTAATCTCTTACCTACGACCATTAGTATGAAAATATATGCTATACAATTTGTACATAAAGTATCATTTCGCTATTTATTAAAACTCAAACGCTATACATAAGATAATAAAAGTATATATTTGCCGTTTAATTACTCATTACCTAAATAAATGACCAACGCACTGATTAGACGGCTTATCATTTTAGGAGGATTGTCCATTATAGGGATCATCTTCGTACAGTCGTATTGGTTGCTGAAGACTTGGGATATAAAGGATAGAGAATTTGATCAAAATGTCACGATAGTACTGCGAAATGTGGCAGACCGCATAGCCAAATTCAATAATGTCATACTACCTAAAACCAATCTTGTCCAAAGAAAGTCCTCCAATTACTATGCCGTCAATGTCAATACCAAAATAGATGCCAATCTTTTGGAACAATATCTTTTACTGGAAATGGAAGAGCAAGCTTTAAAATTAGATTTTGAATATGCTGTCTATAACTGTGATACTGATGAACTGGTCTATGGTAATTATTGTAGCCCTGACATAGTCAATGAAGACAAACTGAAAAAGACTGACGATTTACCTAAATTTGAAGACTTAGTATATTATTTTGTGGTTCGTTTTCCAAAGCGTGAAAGTTTTTTGATGGCCAATAAAAATATGACCATTACTTTATCCCTTCTTTCAGCCTTAGCTATTGCTTTTTTTCTTTATTCCATCTGGATTATCATGGAACAAAAGAGGCTTTCAGAACTTCAAAAAGACTTTATTAACAATATGACACATGAATTCAAAACGCCTATATCGTCAATAAAAATTGCTTCTGACTTTCTCTCTAAACACTCTATTGTAGCAGATGATGAAAGACTGATCAAGTATGTGAACATAATAAGGCAACAAAATTCAAGACTCAATGATCAAGTAGAGAAAGTACTTAATATTGCACGATTAGAAAAAGATAGTATCGAACTCAAAAAAGAAAAAATTGATATAGTAGAGTCAATAGCTAGAATAATAAGTAGTGAATCTCTCAAACTAAAAGAAGGAGATATCTCCTTTGAAAGTGATTTTGAAAGCATGCCAATAATAGCTGATAAACTTCATTTCATAAATGTAGTGGCTAACTTAATAGAAAATGGTATAAAATATAGTCAAAAAGAGCCTCAAATTAATATTTCATTGAACGATGATGAAGAATTTATGTTATTAAGAATTAAGGATAATGGAATAGGCATAGATAAAGAGAATCAAAAGAAAATATTTGACAAGTTCTTTAGAGTTTCTACTGGTAATGTCCACAATATCAAAGGATTTGGACTAGGTTTGTTTTATGTTAAAAATATCTGTCAAGCACATGGGTGGCAGATAGATGTAGACTCCGAGCCTGGGCATGGATCCACCTTTATTATTAAAATACTAAAAAATCAAAATATATGAGTGATAGACCAAAAATTCTATATGTAGAAGATGATGAAACTCTAAGCTTCGTCACTAAGGACAACTTAGAAATCAATGAGTATGATGTTACGCACTGCATGGATGGTGAAAGTGCTGTTGAGACATTTATGAAAAACTCATTTGACTTGTGTATACTTGATGTCATGCTTCCTAAGATGGATGGCTTTGCAGTAGCAGAAAAAATTAGAAGTGCAGATCCTAATGTACCTATTTTATTCTTGACAGCCAAGTCTATGAAAGAAGATAAAATCCACGGCTTAAGATTGGGCGCTGACGATTATATCACAAAACCTTTTAGTATCGAAGAGTTGATATTAAAAATAGAAGTCTTTTTAAGAAGAAAATATGTCACAGTCTCATCTAATGATATATACAAGGTAGGTGCTTACTCTTTGGATTATAGAAATTTAATCTTGTCTATAGGTGATGAAAGTCGCAATCTCACCCAGAAAGAAGCCGACCTGCTTAAAATGTTGCTGGATCACAAAAACAATGTTGTCAAACGCAGTATCATCCTTGAAAAACTTTGGGGTGAGGATGATTACTTTTTAGGTAGAAGTATGGATGTGTTCATCAGTAGATTGAGAAAATATTTGGCTGCCGACCCTAAAATAAAATTGGACAATATACATGGTGTTGGTTTCAAACTTATCATACAAGACTGATAATATACATTTAAAACTTGTAAGTTTTTTGTTTGAATCATAGTAATGATCCTAACACAATTATTTTTTGTACAATTTTTTAGACATATATGGATTTAGGTGATTTTTTTAGGTTTATCTTTAAGCTAGGTGGAGGACGTGACACCCTAAAAAGAGATGTACAATTGTTAAAAACACTTAATCAAACCATTAAGGAAAAATTGATTCCTTTTTCTGTGTCAGAAGCTCAATTGATTTCTTATAATTTGTCTCACATAACCGGCAAAACTAATAGAAAAAATGGCCAATCGGGTATCATTGATACCATTTATTATGAGCATTTATTGGTATTTACTACAAAAATATTTAACCGTAACTATACGCTTACCGTCGTAGAATCCACCGAGGATACTTTTATTTTTGTAGTCAAGGACACCACTATTCATGTCATCATGAATGATGTGGAGGCTGGATACATCATCCAAAATGGTGTTTTTTACAACAAGGCAAAGCAACCTATAGCCTATTGGGATTGGAATGCCTCCTCTCCTACCCAAAATATTGAAATTTTAGGCAATAAACTAGGTGTTATCAATAATTACAAATCCCAAGATGTCACCACACCGAGACTATTTAATTTCTTTTCAGAACCTACTCAAGACGAATGGAGTATCATGCTTTGTCTCGTTTTAGGTCGATTGATAGTAAGAGAGTCTTAATATAAGCCCTATACAAAACTCACTTATCCTAACCTTTTTTGGGTTTCTGACTTTCAGCATGATGGTACAAAATAAACTTATTGCAGTCAAGGAAAATCACTGCTATATTTCAGAATTAATGAGTGGAACCAAAGTAATCGGAGAAATTACAATGAAAAATGAAGATTTTTATTACGCTGAATCTCTGCACGGCGATAAATTTGAAATTTTTAAAAGTGATGTCAAAAGAATACAATACATCAATGACAAAAAGTACAACCAATCCTATCGTATCCTCATGGCGCGGATTTTTGATACAATTCTCCAAAAAAACATTTTTATCCTAATAGCCATCAAGATAAAAGTAGAAATATATAGAAGTGTATCTATGGCGACACATTCACAGATTTTTTTGAAATGAAGTTATGTAAAATGACATAAAAACACTTCTACTATCACAGCAGCAGCAAACAAAATAAGATAACTACAATTGGGCCAGTTAAACCAAAAAACAGGCCTCCTAATCTAAAGTCTGATTGCTGTAACATGCCTGTGCTAAAGGCAACTGCATTAGGAGGTGTGGACACTGGAAGTAATAAAGCACACGAAGCACTTAAACCTATGACTAAAGTGAGTATAGATGGATTATAATCACCTGCAAGACTCAACAAAGAAACAGCTACGGGCACTAAAATGGTAGTCGCTGCCGTATTGCTCATAAAATTGGAAAGCAGTACTGATATGTAACCAAAAATAAGTATAAGAAGTAAAAAATTAAAACTTTGTATATTGATAGAATCGATAAAGTAAGTGGCCAAGCCCTGCTCTTGAATAGCGATACCTAAAGCCAATCCACCAGCTACCAGCATGAGCGTGTCCCATGGTAATGAGCGCACTTCATCAGCATCTATAATCCCAAGTAAAGTTAAACCCACGATAGGAATACCCGATATGGCACTCACAGGTATTTGCGTCCACTGAGAAGTCAACCAAAAAAACAATGTGATACCAAATATACTGAGAACTATTCGCCTTGCAGTTCGATTTTCTTTTTTGAATTCCTCCTCCTCCTCGACATTTTGTTCTAAAAAGGATAGGTCGAGTATTTCATTTTTGATATTAAACTTTTTTACCAATACGCGCCAAAATCCATATATCAAAATTGAGGCTATAGGCACACCGATGGACATCCATTGTAAAAAGCTAATTTTGATACCAATTGTTTCCAAAGCACCTACGGCGATAGCATTGGGGGCTGACCCTATGATGGTTCCCATACCACCTATAGCCGCTGCGGAAGGTATACCCAGCAAAAAAGCCTTTGTAACGTTAGATTTATCTTTTATTTGATTGAACAATGGGGTCAGAGTAGCCAACATCATCACAGTAGTCGCTGTATTACTCATCATAGAAGATGTTACTGCGGTGACTCCCATCAACCCTAACAATATATTTTTTGCTTTGGATCCAAATTTAGGAGCTGAAAATTTGAATAATTGGTAATCTAAATGGGTTTTCTTCAGGCCTTCAGCCAAAAAAAAGCCACCTAAAAAAAGCCATATGACACCATCTGACCAAGTCTGAATGTATACCTCTACATTGTAACCATCTACACGACCTAACGTAAATACCAAAAAGCCTACAATAAGAATCCCCACAGCAAAAGGAGGAACAGCTTCAGTCACCCACAATCCTACTGAGAAAAATAACAAGAACATCACATAATCCTGGGACTCGGTAAATGTTTCGTCTCTTAACACATATGTCAATACAAAAGCTAAGACTGCAGAAGACAAAAACATAATCGTTCGACTCTGCCTTTCAAATTTTTGCCTAAATGAAGATAATTGTTTTGTAGAATAATATCTAGAATCACTCATTTGCGCCTATATTTGTTTTTAATGTGAACAAAATGATATCACATCATCATAAAAGCTATACCCTTCCATCCAAGGTATGAACCTTTTACTTAGGCCATACCCGCTGTAGGAAAATTCATCGTTGGCATTTTTCCAGCCTCTGGGTCCTCAATATTGCCAAACTGATTTTCATATCTCTGAATATTTTCATTTAGTGCTTTCATGAGTCTCTTTGCGTGCTGTGGTGTCAATATGATACGTGACTTCACTTTTGCCTTAGGTACATTAGGTACTAGTCTCACAAAATCCACTATAAACTCCGAATGAGAATGAGATATAATAGCCAAATTTGAGTATGTACCTTCTGCCACATCTTCTGTCAACTCTATGTTGATTTGATTTGTATTTGTATTATTTTCTGCCATGATATTTATGTTATCTATTTAAACTTTAATTATGAAAAAACTTTTTTCCATTCCACTACGCCACCTAGCATATTCCTAACTGAAGAAAATCCGTGGCCTTGTAAGGCAATTCTCGCAGCACCACTTCGTGCTCCTGATCTACAATAAACCACCATTTCTTTATCTTTATACTTAGACAATTCACCTATAGTGACTGAAAGCTGCCCCAGTGGTATCAAATGTCCGCCAATATTGAACTCCTCATGCTCATATTCCTCACGAACATCTATAAGGACTATATCTTCATTATTGTCTAACTTGCTTTTTAATTCTTCAACAGTGATGTCGTTCATATTTATTATGATTTTGAAATTAAAATTAAACATCTATTAATCACAAGAAAGTGGCCTAATAGCCCCTACTGTAACAGTAATAGATTCACCCATCTTAATATTTGTGATACCATCATAGGGGGGTGATTGATTCAATATATATTGTGGCTCACCTTCTTCAATATCACCTCGAACCACCACAGACCCCAAATTAAGTTTACTACTTTCCAAAATAAATTTAGCCTCTTCTAGCTCCATACAGACTATATTGGGAATAGTGACATCACCTCCATCTCTCTTAGAAACTATACATTCTAGTATACCACCTTTTTTGATGGCCACATCTTTTTTTACTACATCTTTAGAAACTATCAGCTCACCTTCATAATAAACTGCCAAGATATGGTTAGGTTCTGCAGGATCATATTGATAATCTCTTATGTCCAATTCTATATCTCTATATTTAAGTTCACTCTTTTTTTGATCGAATGAATTACCGTACAATATAGGTAAACTTCCCAGTTTTATTGTCTCCGTCTCATATTTTGTTATTGTAACATAGACTTTTCTATTTTGCTTTACAAAGGAGCCAGGTTTAGGGTTTTGATTCAAGATGAGACCACCTTTTTTACCCACCATAAAAATGGAATCATTTATGATTATTTCAAATTTATTTTTCTTAGCTATTTCTTGAGCATTTGAAATATCAGAATCAACAAAGTCAGGCATTTCTAGTTTTTGTCCGTGATGTGTGTATATTCTTAAGCCTATTTGTACGATTAATAATAATAACACAAAAGCTATTAAAAATACTATTAAGTATTTGACCAATGAATTAATATTCAATTTTTTTAACATAAACGAAATACTTATAAGGTCTCTACAATACCAAAATAAACCGCAAAGATAGTACTAATTTATAAAATAATGTGGGAAAAGACCACAATATTAGATTCTGTCTATAATAAAACAAAAAAGGCTGGCAGGAACACCTCCTAACCAACCTTTTTTAGATTATACCATGTGGCTATTTTTATAACTTAGTGATTTTCTTAAACACACCTCTTTTTCCATCATTAAGCTTTAAGAGGTAAACACCGTTATTAAATGCTTGAATATCCAATTCATTTATAATTTGGCCCAATGTACCAGTCTGCATCATACGCCCTGTCACATCATAGATTTCATATTGATTGAATGACGCTGCATTACCCGATAAAACGACGTTAATAAATCCATTAGTAGGATTGGGATAAAGATAAATATCCTTTTCAATGAGTGCATCCTCTACAGATACGGGCTCTGATTCAGTAATACTTATGATAAAAGGTGTCACACCAATCCAAGATCCTTCACCATTGGATACAGTAAAATTAAAACTATCTTCACCCTCATACCCTTCTATAGATCTATATCTCAAAGATCCGGAGCTTATGTTTTCAGGTGTAAAGACTAGTCCAGGTTGAGCTTCTATTCCATTAAATAATAAAGTTCCAATCTGAGGTGATGACACTAAAGTAAAATTAACAGTTTGGCCAGCATTAGAAGGATTAGAAGCATTTAAAAAATCTGAACCTATCGTTTTGGCATCAGCCGGATGAATTTTAAACTCTTCATTGACCAAATTCAATGCATCAGGTGAAAAAGATGCACATATTTGAAGGTCCAACTCTTCTAACCTACCACCACTTCCCGCTGCCATATCTTCAAATACAAGTTTCCAATCACCTCTCATAGATTCTCCATTAAATACTTGTAGTTTATCATTATTCCTATGAGTTTTCATGATTCTCCCACTATTAAGAGGGCATGTAAAATCTATTGGAGAATTATCATTAAGACCTAAATTTATGTCTCTCTGAGATCCACACTGTCCGCTCCATAAAACTGCTGTTTTTCCAGATGGAGCTACTAAAGACGCTCTGATATCAGAATTTCTTGCATGGCTTGCACGGATTTTATTAATTATCAATTCGCTTACTATACCTTCTTCAGGAACGTTTAAATCTATCTCTACAGTAGGACGTCCTGAAGGTGAAATATTGATACCTCTTTCACCTGATGCATAAACTTTGCAAGACAGAGCCTTAGTGATGAAGGCTCTTACTTCTGACCAGTCTCCATTTTTGCATGAGTTATTAGCTCTTGTGCGCCAATAGTAAATAGTTGCCTTATCCAGTAACGTGGGAGAAGTAAGTGTCAAATTTTCCGTATTTGTATTAGATACTATACTTTCAGCTGCAAAACTAGGACTAGTAGCTATCTGAAAGTCATAAGAGATGGCATCTGGCTTAGATGTCCATTCAAATGAAGGTACAGATGCTATATTCTCAGCATTAGCAGCAGGCTGATTCAATTGGACATTATTGATATCTCCTGGGATAATTTCTAAAGGAATAAATTTATCAAAAGTGTCAATACCTGGCGCTATTACTCTTATGACCAGATTGCCTTGATAATAACCTACTACATCATCTACATTGATATTGAGATTCAATTTCTCACCTACTTTTACAATATCTTTACTTAATGTCACAACGCTACCGGTAGGAATACCATCGACAATACTGAATTCAACATCATCAGTGTATCCTCCAAATCCCACAGCTGTCAATTCTATGGTTGGTGCTTCTGGCTGGCAAATAGATATATTAGGCATACTAGAGGTGAAGAAAACAGATGGCTCCGATGGTCCTACTATACGAGATAAAAATGAAGAGCCAGTCAAAAATATATTATTGGAGGCTTTGATCACAAAGCGAATCCTTTGGTTTAATCTATCCGGTATATCTATAGCATAACTTCCCGTGTTGGGTACTCCTAATGCAATTGGCACTAAATTGGGATCACCAGTGCGTGTAGCAGGAATAGAGCCTGGTTGAAAGATTGAAGCGTATATATCTACTGTTGGACAGTTGATGGGTGCTTTATCAGTATTAGCGACATCCCATTCTATGGTCAGCTTTTCTCTAATGTTTATGTCCTCACCTTGTGCTGGAAATGTCATTTTGAAAGGACCAGCTTGGTCAGAAACATTGAAGGTAAGGTCATCCCAAACGACACCACCAACCTCAGCGTTTCTATCTCTCACCGTGAGCATAAACCTCAACTGGCGAGACTGCATAGGTAAAGTTTCATTTTTATCGGGTGTAGGTGCAAAGAAAGAATTGGCGCGAGGAAATATTCTATAAAACCCATCAATTCTAGGTGCAAATGACCTAAAAAGTGGTCCTTCGGCACTTGATTCTCCAAGAGGAAAAGGGGCTGATGAGGAATCATACTGTTCCCAATTAAAAAACAATTGGTCTCCGTCCTCATCTGTAGCACTACCTTCCAATTCAAACGGTGTTCCTATAGGTATAATCCAACCTCCAGATGGAATAGTTAACTCAGGGAATCTATTATTTGTCAATACTTTGCCTGCACAAGCGAATGCGTCACCTCCGGGCTCAGTTTTGTTAGTCATCTGAATGATAGAACCGATGTGAAAATAATCATCATTGTCACTGGCCACATTATCTGTAGCACATGTGCCTGCATATGACATGATAGTAGTACCGCTGCCTGGTTCAAATGAAGCATTGGCTGATCTTTGATCTGCGGCACTTGTACATCTATTCCAAGTATGAGATGCATCAAACTGGTGACCCACTTCGTGAGCCATAACCCTTGATACAATATTGCCAATCTGTAAAGTATTATGACATGTCACACCGTTTCCTTTATTAGTTCTGCATGCTGAACCCAACCGAGCCACACCACCTATGTCAAAACAAACAGATAACACATGCCCTACATCATAAGCACTAGCTCCAATTATTCCATTTAAAACAGCCGTGTTTCCATCCAATATAAGTCTTCCTTGATCAGAATTTTGATAGGGGTCTGTAGCAGGATCTAAAAAGATAAGTCTGTCATTATTGGCAATCAATACAAATCTGATAGCCATATCTATTTCATATATGGCATTCATACGCATATTCATAGAGTTGATATCAGCCAATGCCCCTTCTACTGTATTTCTTCTAGTACCCCATTCACCTGTACAAGCTACTGCCAATCTATACTCTTTTCGTGTCACAGCACCTGAATTTCTCAAACCAGGTATAAAACCCCTTACCCTAGGTCTTTCCGAATCATCAGCGCCACATAATGGCATGCCTTGATATTCTGTGGATTTGTGATCCTTAGTATTATACACTTGATAATATTCGTCTGCATTCACAGAGTATGGATCAATATAATATTCCTCCATCAAGTTTCTAATAGATGCATGAAAACCTCGTGGCGTTACATCAAAATATAATGAGGTCGCTTTGCCAGTAATAGAGTATCCTTTATATGTTTTTATAGAAGGAAACTTGGCAGCTAACTCAGCTTCCATAATGGAGACCTCATAAACTTTAAATAATTCAATGCGACCATCTGGCATAGGAATTTCTAATAATAAATCTTTACTTTCTCTATCGATAGCATTTTCATGAGGTGCATTCAATAAATACTCTTGAAGTTTTTCCTTGTCCAAAGAAAAAGTTTCATACTTTTCAGGTATGATTTCTCTTTCTGAAAAACTGCGCAACCCAAGTCTATCTTCATCTACTTTTTTCCAAAATGATTGTGCTGTAAGTGATTGCCCTAATAAAGCAAAACTAAAAATTATAAAAAGGTTTTTAATCATTATAAATATATTTTAATTTAAAGGGTAAAATTATGAAAATATTCAATTTTGTGCAAATATATTCTTATTTATGTGTTGGAGATGACGATTTTTTATTACTAAAATCTGACATAGGTGACACCTTCACCACCTTGTTCTGGCTCGGGATGCCAGATATCTTTTACATCTTTGTAATCTTTCAATATCTTTCTCACTTCCCTTTTCATGACTCCTGTACCGACGCCGTGTATGATTTTTAATTCATAAGTATTATTTAATAATGCCTTGTCCATAAAGTCCTGTACCATTCTTAAAGCATCCATTTTAGTATATTCTCTTATATCCAATTGGGTATCTGGCCTTTCAGTTCCTATGAGTTGAGTTTTAACACTTGGGCCTATTTGTGTTTTTATAGGCTCATGAATGCTTACTAAATCTATAATCGGGACCTTGAGCGTAATAAAACCCATCTCAATTTCCGCCATATTTTTATCTATCTTCTTTATAATACCATAATTAGTACCATTGCGCATCTTTGCATGCGCTCCAACGACAAGTGGCACTGCATTTTTTACCACTTCTTTTTCAAAAACCTCTTGTTTAAGCTCTTTTAGCGAATTTATCTTCTCTTCCTTTTCGATTTTAAGCTGTTCAGCCAGCTTTTGAGCTTTAGCCGCATTTTGATTTCTTCTGATTTCTTTGATAAGTTTTTCAACTTCTTGATTTTGTTCTACTATCTTGGAGGTAGCTTGTTCCTTGGCTTGAAGTTTCAATTTTTTCTTTTTGATATCCAAGTCAGCATTCATGGTTTCGTAAGTTTTTATCAGTCTTTCTAACCTATCTTCTTTTTCGAGGAGTGATGCCAGCTTATCTTCAAACTCTTTTTTCTCTGCCATAAGAGTTGTCAACATTTCATCTATTGCCTTCTCGTTTTTGCCTGTTTTATTTTGAGCATATTTAATAATGCGAGGGTGTAAACCTATTTTTTGAGCTATTTCATAAGCAAAAGAACTGCCGGGTTTACCTACATGCATACGAAAAGTGGGTGTCAAATTGGCCTTATCAAATTCCATTGAACCATTGACGATGCCTTTGGCCTTGAAAGCATAAAACTTGAGATTAGAATAGTGTGTGGTGATGACACCAAAGGCTTTTTTGTAATTTATATCCACCAAAATGGCTTCGGCTATGGCACCTCCTATTTTTGGGTCGGTACCCGAGCCAAACTCATCAATCAATACCATCGAGTCACTATCCACATTTTGGCTAACGACATGCATATTAGTCAAATGTGAAGAATAAGTACTCAAATCATCCTCTAGCGACTGTTGGTCACCTATATCTACAAAGATCTTTTTAAATATACCCAACTGACTATTCTCATCAGCGGTAATCAAAAGTCCAGATTGTATCAATAGTTGAAGGAGTCCCACCGTTTTAAGTGCTACAGATTTACCCCCAGCATTAGGACCACTTAAGACCAATATCCTATTGGGCCCGTACAACTCTAAATCAAATGGCACTACCGCCTCTCCAGTGGGTTCGTTTTTAAGGGCTAAAACTGTATTGTAGGCAGTTTTCAATCCAAAAATCGGTTTATCTGTAAGTATAGGTTTAATGGCATTAACACGGTAGGCAAATTTGGCTTTAGCCCTGATGATATCTAGGCGTATCAATATGTCTTGAATGACCAATAAAGTATCTGCATAAGGTCTCAAAAATGCACACAATTGGCGGAGTATTTTATAAATCTCGTGTCGCCTCTCAGCATGAAGATTATATAAATTAAGATTAATATTGATGACAGCCTCTGGTTCTACGTAAAGAAGTTTACCTGTATTGGACTCATCATGTATTATCCCAGGTACACGTCTTTTACTCTCGGCCGACACGGTGAGTACACGTCTGCCATTCTTTATACTCTCGCTAGTATCAGCTAGAAATCCCTGCTGACGATAGCTTTCTAAAACATCATTAAATACTTTGTCCAGTTCTCTTTCTTTTGAACGGATTGTTTTAGATATCTTGGCCAATTCTTCAGATGCATTGGGTCTCACTTCTCCCTCATCGTCCAACACCCTGTCTATTTCTTGAGTTAATTTATTGTCTATCACAATACAAGAAACAACTTCAGAGATGAGTGGGCTCAATTTTCTTTTTTCAATATCATCAAAATGACGTACTAGTTCTAATCCCATGTGAACGATACCATAGATATTTCTGATACTTTCCGTCTCTAACACATAGCCTTCTTTCCTCAATAAATTGACATCCTCTGATATGTTTTCAAAATGATGAATAGGCAGACCTTCACCTCTTATTAATGCTTTCTTGTATTCTTCAGTCTCGTTCAATAACCTTGAAATGGCTTCAAAATCAGTCAAAACCTCGATATTTTCAAAATATTTTTTAGACATAGCCGAAAGACATTCCTTAGAGACTTGCTCTATTACTTTGGTGTATTCTAATTTTTCTTTAATATCTTTGGGATATAAAAACATATATTATTTTAATGTTGAATTAAGACTCATAAAACAAAAACTCATTTTTACCAATTATGTTTGGAAATGGTAGATTTTTGTCTTTTTGACACTGCAAAATAAACAAAAAGTACAGTCATTACGTTTTTGGCCCGAAATTGGATATTACATCAATATATTCATTTTACAAAAACAGTATAAAGCATAAGAAACTTTGAGTCAAATAGAAAGTAAAAAATATAATACTCTCCAGCCATTGATTTTGGCCGCTTGCATCGCAGTAGGTATGATGGTGGGTTTTAAGCTCAATGAAAAACCAGATGGCAAAGATTGGCAATGGATAGACCAAGACGAGGAGGTGTACGGAGAAGGACGTGTAGAGCAACTGCTCAGGTTTATTGAGCATAAATATGTAGATAGTATCGATATCGATGACTTAACTGAAGAAGCTGTCAAAGCTGCATTATATAAGTTGGATCCATATAGTGTCTATATGTCACCGCAGGAAACTAAGGGTATAAATGAAGATATGAATGGGGCCTATGTAGGCATTGGT
>DAIPYV010000025.1:0-25737 GCA_036782555.1 Saprospiraceae bacterium | reverse complement strand
AATCTTCATCATTACTCCATATTACTTGACTTACATTTTGGGTATGGGTTATATATATATCTAAGTACGTGTTATTACAATTAAGTGTATCTAGCGTAGAAATGTCATAATCTATATCAGGAAAAATTTCAAGAACGACAATACTATCTGTAACTTTGCAATCATTACCAAGATGCAGTGTAAAATAATAAGCTCCTGACGCTCCTACTACTATACTGTCTCTAAAATCATTAATATGGATGATAGTATCTCCCACCCATGTGATACTGTCCACGGCATTAAAGATATTCAAATGAATAATCGCTGTATTTTTAGTGCATGTGAGACTATCTGTCAGTTTTTCATATTGTAAGTCAGGTATATTGCGCACTATTTCTATCTGATTCGTGCCGACACAGCCATTGACTCCAGTAATACTGACATTGTAAAAACCGGGCACATTTGCCGAGATGGTAGGTCCAGATTCTATGTTTCTATTTGGTCTTTCCCATGTAATTTCCGTAAACGAATATGTAGTCGTAGCGGTCAAAATTGTGTTGGTAGTCGTACAGTCTAATTCAAAATCACCTATTACGATGATATCTGGCTCAAGTAAATCATCAAAAACTTCAAAATTTGCTTCTTGAGTGCATCCATTGGGTGAGGTCACAGTAACAGTGTATAATCCTGAAGAGGAAACAGTAATAGTTTCGGTATTATCGTTGATGACAATCTGACCATTTGTCGTGCCCCATTCATAAGTAGAACCCAAATTAGGATTGACAATCGCTATAATACTTGTTAAATCCGTAATGCAGTCTATCGTATTGGGTTCAAAATTTTCTATTTCAAATTCATCTAAAGTCACCGTAAAAGACATCTCGTCCTGACATAATGGTCCGAAAAATAAATTATCTATGGCAAAATCATTTCCACTTAGAGCGGTATTGTTATTGACTATACAAATTTCTATGGATGTATTTCCACCTGACTCCCATGTTGTAAAAAACTCTTGCCAAGTACATGTTGAGGATGATAAAGGTAATTGAGTACCTAATAAACCGCCGTTAATGGAAAATTGTAAAACTGCTGGCGACGCTGGGTGAACAGATGTGCCCCAAGCTGAAAAAATATATGTTGTGTTAGGCTGGACGGTGACATTTTGACACCATATTTGTTGAAAGCTACCACCACCATTAAGAATCATCATATTACCATCCCCAGATTGATCAGAGCAAGCTGAAAAATTGGAATGTACATCATTAGGATTGTCATGGACGGTGTAAGTTCCTTCATTCCAGAGTTCCATTTGAAATCCTGGTACATCCTGCATATAGGTATATTGAGTAGTAAAACCTGAGTTGCCTTGTGAAAAATCCCCGTTAACTATTAGATTGGAAGTGGGTTCAGCAAAAGCTTTCAGTGTGAAGGTAGTGGTTCTATCTACGAATACAGAGGGAGACAAATTGATATTATTAAAATATCCATGCTGGCTAGTCCAATTAAAAGAGCGGAAATTTCCGTTTATGATACCATCTAAAGAAATGTCCATTGGTTCACAAATAGTTATATCTTGAGGTACTTCGATTGTAAATCCACAGTTTTGTCCTATGGAGAAAATATAGGAGATCAAAATATAAAAGAAGGTACAAAAAATCCGCATATTTACTGTATTTGTTTAAAAAACATTAATAAATACTCTATCGACATCCGGTAACCATCGAGACCATGACCTAATATACTATGAATAGCGGATTCTTTTATATAATTGATGTGTCTGTAAGGTTCACGTTCATAAATGTTTGTTAAGTGTACCTCTACTACAGGTGCAGAGATGGCTCGGAGGGCATCTGCGATGGATACTGACGTATGTGTAAAACCACCTGCGTTGAGTACGATTCCGTCATATCTAAAACCTACTGCATGCAGCTTATCAATAATATCACCTTCATGATTAGATTGATAGTAATGTAAATTGATATCAGGAAACTGACTTTCTAATTCTACAAAATAATCTTCAAACGATTTAGTACCATAAATCTCGGGTTGTCTCACACCGAGTAAATTCAAATTAGGCCCATTGATGATGATGACTTGTTTCACACTATTATTTAATTAGCTACTTCTGAAATGAATTTTATCCTTGTAATTAGTACTTCTTCCTCACTGATGTCCTCCTCATTGAGCTTTCTTATGGCTAAATCTATGGAGTCCGTAGTGGCATCTTTAAAGTAATCATATACCTCTTCTACTATATCCTCATCTACTTTATCCTTGACTATATAATTTATATTGAGTTTCATACCATTGTCCACTAGGTGATTCATTTCATATAATAATTCGTCATAAGTCATATCGACGTTTCTCGCTATATCTTCGAGTGGCATTTTTCTATCTATCGACTGGATAATAGTGACCTTATTTCTGGACTTATTGGCTACTTGTTTTATGACGACATCCGTAGGTCTTTCTATTTCATTGTCATCGACATACTTACTTATAAGTTCCAAAAAAGGTTTAGCAAATTTTTGGGCTTTACCTATACTGACGCCGGATATTTTGAGTATATCCTCTTGATTTATAGGATAGTATGTGGCCATGTCCTGAATGGAAGGTTCTGAAAAAATCATCCAAGGTTGTAGGTTGTTTTTCTTGGCTACGGATTTGCGCAAGTCTAGTAAAAGACCTACCAATACTGTGTCTAAGGCAGCAGACTGAACTCCACCTCCATAATCTTCTCCATCGTCTTTGGCTGTAAAGTCTCTGTTGAGGGGCAGCATGAGACTGAATGGTTTTTTGATGAATTCCTTGCCTTTTTCAGTAAGTTTCAAAACACCATACTGTTCTATTTCTTTATAAAGCAAATCATTTAAAACCGCTTGTCTAAAAATAGTGTGCCAATAGAGTTCATCATGATCCGCACCTTTTCCAAATAACGGAAGTTTGTCGTACTTAAAATCTTTAATCTCTTTTGAGGCTTTCCCAAATACAAATTCTACCAATATTTTTATTGTATAGTTTTCATTAAGCTGTTTTACGACATCTAGTGCCAATTTCATTGATTCTTTAACCTCAACTTTTTGTTTGGGGTATTTACAGTTGTCGCACATTTTAGAACATGTGCTATCATCATAATCCTCTCCAAAGTAGTGCAATAAAAATTTTCTTCTACAACTACTTGTTTCGGCGTAGGCCATTACCTCATCCATGAGTTGCGCACTAAGTTCCCTCTCTGCAACTGGTTTATCTCTTAAAAATTTTTCTAATTTTAATATATCTTTGTAAGAATAAAACGCTAAACAATCACCTTTGAGTCCATCTCTTCCACCTCTGCCTGTTTCTTGATAGTAATTTTCTATGCTTTTAGGAATGTCAAAGTGGATAACAAAACGCACATCAGGCTTATCTATACCCATACCAAATGCAATGGTAGCCACTATGACTTCAATGTCTTCCATCAAAAATCCATCCTGTACCTGTGTCCTCACTTTAGCATCTAGTCCAGCATGGTAAGCCGCTGCATTAATACCATTGACTGTAAGCATTTTAGCTATCTCTTCAGTAGTCTTTCTGGCCTGTACGTATATAATGCCTGACTTTCCGGTAGAAGATTTTATAAACTGAATGATACTTTTGATGGTCTGCTCTTTGTTCAATTTTGGCCTGATTTCATAATACAGATTGTCTCTATTAAATGATGAAATAAAGATTTCGGGATTGTTCATTTCTAGACTTTTTACAATATCAGTCTGAACTTTTGGCGTGGCAGTAGCAGTAAGCGCTATAATTGGGATATTGTCTCCGATAGCTGAAATCATAGTGCGAATGCGCCTATATTCTGGTCTGAAGTCGTGACCCCACTCAGAGATACAATGCGCCTCATCCACAGCTACAAAAGAAATATTCGTTTTTTGGAAAAATTCAATATTCTCATCTTTTGTTAAGGTTTCTGGTGCGATAAAGAGCATCTTTGTTTTACCTGAAACAATCATTCCTTTTACCTCATTCATTTGGGTTTTATTCAGTGATGAGTTCAGAAAACTCGCTATATTGTCTTCTTGACTATATCCCCTTATAGAGTCCACTTGATTTTTCATTAATGCTATAAGAGGAGAAATAATCAGAGCAGTGCCTTCCATCATCATGGCTGGCAATTGATAACATAATGATTTACCACCGCCTGTTGGCATAATAACAAACGTGTTTTTCCGATCTAATACACTTTTAACTATTGGTAACTGCTCTCCTTTGAATGACTCAAAACCAAAATATTGTTTTAAGCTATCGTAAATATCTTTTTCTGTATATGTCATCTGTTTTATATCTAATTTTTCTACCTGTTTATGATATCTCTTACTTGCGCTTTTGATTTTATCTTTAATCTGAAATTAAATTAGCTTTATTTTTTAAGTCAATTTAATTTTATTTAAAAATTTTCATAAAGATATTCATTTTTTCTTAATTGTAAAAATTTATCCTAAAAAATTAAAAAAAATGAATAGTTTTGCGCTTTGTAAAAGAAATTTTTCCTTTCAGATGCCAAAATTACGACTTTGAATTCAAATAACAATCAATTTATCAGAGAAAAAATTTTTGAAACTCTCAAAAAGGAGGCTCAAGCATTAGAAAATCTAGCCAATAACTTTGCTGAAAGTAGCGTAGAAGCTATACAGGCCATTCATAATACCATGGGTAGGCTTATTATAACAGGGATAGGAAAAAGTGCCATTGTAGGCCAAAAAATTGTAGCTACTTTAAATTCTACGGGCACTAAGTCCTTGTTTATGCATGCCGCTGACGCGATACATGGTGATCTAGGTTTGATGAACGATGACGATATAGTACTTTGTATTTCAAAAAGTGGCAATACCCCTGAAATAAAGGTTCTCATCCCTCTTATCAAAAATTTTGGTAACAAAGTCATAGGTATGGTCAGCAGCTTAGACTCTTTTTTAGCTAATCATGCAGATTATACTATATATCTGCCTATGTCACAGGAAGCGGATCCTAATAACTTGGCCCCGACTACGAGCACGACACTGCAGATGGCCATGGGAGATGCTATTGCTATATCTTTACTTTCACTCAATGGTTTTTCTCAAGAAAATTTTGCCAAATTTCATCCCGGTGGCAGCTTAGGTAAAAAAATGTACTTAAAAGTTGGTGATGTCATCCAGAAGCACGCTAAACCCAAGGTATATGTCAACGATGATATAAAAACTGTCATTATACAAATTTCAGGGAGTCGATTGGGGGCCACTGTAGTGGTGGATGATAATGAAAATCTAGTAGGTATCATAACAGATGGTGATTTGCGTAGAATGCTGGAGTCGAGAGATATGTCTTCACCTTTGCGTGCACTGGATATTATGTCCACAAAACCAAAAACTATCCAAGAAGACGTTTTGGCCATACATGCTCTCGAAGTCATAAAAAACTACAGTATCACTCAGCTTATCGTGATGCATGGCTCTAGATATAAAGGCATCATTCATTTGCATGATTTGGTTAAGGAAGGGTTGCTTTAGTATTTTTCATTTTGAAAAATTATTTAAAGTGGTGCCAGTATCTACAGAAATCACCTTTAAGATAATCTTATTATTTTTTTTTAAAAAAATTTTTAGATATCAAAAATAATATTACCTTTGCGTCGCTTTTGGAAAAGCCAAAGGAAGAGTGGCAGAGCTGGTTTAATGCACCGGTCTTGAAAACCGGCGTGGGTAACACCACCGGGGGTTCGAATCCCTCCTCTTCCGCATCTAAGCATCTTGTAAGACCTACTTATAAGATGCTTTTTTTTTAATATAAATTTAAAACCAAAAATAATGGGTAGAGCATTTGAATACCGAAGAGCCGCAAAGGAAAAAAGATGGGCTACGATGTCTAGAGTATTTCCTAAAGTATCAAGAGCTATCACTATAGCTGCTAAAGAAGGTGGCCCAGACCCAGAAACGAATTCTAAACTGAGATTAGCCATGCAAGCTGCAAAAGCAGCTAATATGCCAAAAGATAATGTTGAAAACGCTATCAAACGTGCTGCAGGAAAGGATGCTGACAGCTTTTCTGAAGTGAATTATGAGGGGAAAGGTCCTCACGGTATCTTGGTCTTTGTGGAATGCGCCACTGACAATACCACCCGAACGATAGCTAACGTTAAGTCCTATTTTAATAAGGTAGGAGGATCTCTCGTTCCATCTGGTTCTTTAGAGTTTATGTTTGATAGAAAAGCTGTTGTCGAATTTGAAAAACCTCAAAATTTTAATGCAGAGGAATTTGAACTAGAAATGATAGACTATGGTCTAGAGAGTTTCGAGATTGATGATAATACGGTCTATGCTTACGCGGACTATACGGATTTTGGAAATCTCACCAAAGGATTTGAGGATAAAAATATTGAAATCACTAAGGCTAATCTCCAAAGAATTCCGACATCTCCCA
Organism: Saprospiraceae bacterium; assembly: GCA_036782555.1. Taxonomy (GTDB): domain Bacteria; phylum Bacteroidota; class Bacteroidia; order Chitinophagales; family Saprospiraceae; genus OLB9. Next base: position 19,320 of record DAIPYV010000025.1, on the reverse strand, counting down.
TAGAGTTTTCTGATGAACAAATGATAGATATAGAAAAGCTAATCGATAAGTTAGAGGACGATGATGATATTCAGAATGTGTTTACTAATATGGCATAGTGGACATTTTTATTTAATCCTGTCTTAATCCTATTTTAGAAATCTTCTCAATACGCCTCCTTCCACGTGATTGACATCATATTGTATAATGAAAGCTTTCGGATCTGAGTTTCTGACAATGCTTTCGAGTTTACGACCGTCGATGCGATTTACTACCAATTGTAGGCTTTTGAGATTTGTATTCAAGCCACTACTACCGTGGCCTGTGATATTGTCTTGTATAGTGTAGCCTTTAAAATTTTCTTTAATGAGTTTCTTTTCTATTTTGTGTAGATTTTTTGACACGACGGTGTAACCCAAAAAGTGCTCAAATCCCTCGACAAAGATATCTATTGTTTTGGCCGTGACCATAAATGTGATAATGGAATATAGGGCTACTTCTAGTGATATCAGAACACCAGCTATACCAAAAAGAATAATATTGAATGCAAAAACGGTTGTTCCAATAGATATCCCAAATTTTTGATTAACGAAAATACCTAATATCTCCACTCCGTCTAATACGGCGCCATGCCTTATCGATAACCCAATACCAGCACCTAAAAGAGCGCCTCCAAATATGGCAATCAATAGCTTATCCTCTGTTACGGTACTGAAACTTTCTATAAAAATGAAAAATGACAGCAAAAGGATAGCAATGATAGATTTGTAAAGAATTTTTCTACTTAATGTAAACCAAGATAGGATAAAAAACGGCGTAGATAATATAGGAAGTATGAGCGAAATATCTACATGGAAGAATTCAGTCATCAGTATAGAGATACCTGTGACGCCACCATCTAGAAAGCCATTGGGCAGTAAAAAAGCTTTCAGCCCTACACTTGCGAGAAATGAGGCAAAGGCTATAAAAAATAGATCCACCAAGTATTCTTTTATTAATCTTGTATTTTGCATAAGTAATCATTTATATAATTTACCAAACAAATAATATAAATAATTGTCTTTAAAGAAAAGTAAAAGATTTCTGAAATATAAGTTAAAAAATATGGGGAGCTAATTTTTTTGACTGAAAAAAAAGTGTATTTTAAATGGAGATTCAAAATACACTTAAATTAACAATCAAAATCAAAAAAAACTAATAAAACAATCCTTATTATAATGTGATGCCACCATCAACACTAATCACAGTACCGTTGATATAATCTGCAGCATCTGAAGCTAAAAAGGCATTGATATTGGCGATATCTTCTGGGCGACCTAATTTTTTTACTGGCACTTTTTCGGCCATTTTTTCTAATACTTCTGGTGGCATAGCATCTAATATTTCTGTTCGAATGAAGCCAGGTGCTACTGCATTGGCTCTAATACCTTTTCGACCTAATTCTTTGGCCCATGTTTGAGTCATAGCTATTACACCTGCCTTAGCAGCCGCGTAATTTGTTTGACCAAAATTGCCATAAAGCCCCACCACAGAAGAAATACTGATGATGCGGCCAAAGCCGTTCTCAACCATGTATGGAGCGATAGCACGCGTACAGTTGAATACACCGGTTAAGTTGATATTGATGACTTGTTGCCACTGTTCGTCAGACATTTTGAGTAGAGTGCTGTCCCGAGTGATACCCGCGTTATTGACTAAGATGTCTATTCTTCCTAAAGTGTCAATCACTTGTTGTGTGGCATAGAGTACTTGTGACATATCTGAAGTGTCTACTTTGAAGAAGTAGTTTTTGTGGCCATCTTGAGCCATACTTTCTACCAAAGCATCACCTCTCTCCTGATTTATATCCCAATTGACTGTAATAGCTCCTTCTTCTGCAAATTTCATCAAAGTGGCTTTGCCTAATCCACTAGAGCCTCCTGTTACGATGGCTATTTTTCCTTCTAATGATTTCATTTTCATTTGTTATTTTATTTGTTTTCTAAAAAATTAATTATTTCTTGATTCACTATTTCTGCACCTTCCCATTGTACAAAGTGTCCACTATTAGGCACCATCACAAGTTGACTGTTTTTTATATTTTTCTTTCCAAATTCAGCAATATCTTCTACTTTCATGTCTGGATGAAGGAATTTATTAGGTATTAGCATTTCGTTTTTACCATAAAAAATTAATGTCCTCTTATCTATTTTTCCCAAATCTTGCCAAACGGGTTGGTCTAACATAGACATGACACATTTAGGTATCATATCACAATATTTTTTAAAATAATTTTTCTTTTCCAAAGCCAACCTGTCTTCTAACATAAATTTAGCATCATCAGGGAACTCAACAAAATTGATTTTAAAATTAAACTCTGTTCTTTGAGCTGTTGTGTTTTTTATAACTTCGGAAGTCACATTTTTTTCAAAAAAAGTCCTCTCTTCTGAGGTAAATTCTTCAAAACCGGCTGGTGCTACTAGTATCAAATCGTTAAATACATCTGAATGATTTAATGCCATTTTCATAGCTATTTGCCCGCCCATACTATGTCCTATTATAGTGACATTTTCTAACTCAAGTTCAAAAATTACATCAGATACTATCTCCGCAAACCAGTCCATGGAATAGGGAAAATCACCTATATTGGAGTGGCCATATCCAGGCAAATCAATGGCCACGCACCTATAATGATTTTTGAGTACATCGATATTTTTTTTCCACGCTGGCGCATAACTGCCTAAACCATGTATAAAGACGAGCGTTTTGTCACCTTTTCCTATATCAAGCAACGAAACTTTAATAGACTGATCACCTTTATACAATGAGATTTTTTTGTGGGTGTAAGGATATGGGTTTCCACAATCTTCATAAATTTGCATGGACTGAGAATGCAGGAAGGATAAGCTATTTGAAATGAAAACCAACAATGCAATTATAAAAATTTTAAAAGATATGTTCATTTATATTGATTTTAATATAGTGACTAAATTAGAAGCACCAGAACCACCGATGTTAACAATTAATCCATTTTCTGAGTTCGGTACTTGGTATCCAATACTCTTACCTATCAATTGCTTGTGCATCAAAGCATGCATGGAAGTCCCGGTCGCTCCTACGGGATGCCCTTTTGCTTTAAGACCGCCAGATGGGTTCACTACACATGTTCCTCCTTGGTGCACCGTACCTGTAAGTAAAGCGTCCATTTCCTTTCCAGGTGCTGTAAGACCCATAGCACTGTAGATAAGCAATTCTGTTATCGTGAAACAATCATGTACTTCTGCTACTTGGATATCTTGGATTTTCAAATAGGCACTTCTCAATGCTCTTTGAATGGCTACGGATGCGCCTTCTAAAAAATCATTAGATTTGGCACTATTGACTATATCAAGATAATCTGTAGCACCATCTATTGCAGCAATGGCCACTGTATTATCTTTGTGACTCATGCCGCTATCACTTGTTATGACCACGGCTGCAGCTCCGTCGGATATGAGTGAGCAATCATGAAGTCTTAACGGATATGCAATCATAGGGTTTTTCTCATCAGGCATATTTAATATATCTTCAAAATTTCTAGGTTTTTGAATGTGTGCTAAAGGGTTTTGAGCACCAAAATTATATGCTTTGGATGTAATTTGAGCTAAAATTTCTCTTAATGATTCTTCTTGTACATTATATTTTTTCATCCAACCTTTGGCATATTCTGCAAAAAGACCAGGAAAGGTATAGTTTTCAGCGCCTTCTTTTTCCCAATATGAAGCTTTGGCCAAAGCTTTAGTCACTCCAGCTGTGTCTAATGTGTTCATTTTCTCTAGGCCTACTACTAAAACATTTTTCATCATACCTGACTTGATTGCCATGACCGCCATATGTACTGCTGAAGAACCCGAAGCACAGGCATTTTCAACTCTATACATGGGTTTGTGCCTTAATGCTGGCATGATATTTACCCCATATGGTGCGAGGTGTTCTTGGTTATTGAATGAGCCTCCACTGTAATTGCCCACAAAAATACCATCTATATCTTTTACTTCTATTCCTGCATCATCTAAAGCTCCTTTAGCTGCTTCTTCATAAAGCGAATATATCGTGTGATTTTCTAATTTACCGAATTGTGTGTTATACGATCCAATAATGTATGTGTTTATCATTTTAGTTTAGTATTATTTATAAAAGTATTTATTGCATCGGCTATTTTAATTGCACCCTTTCCAAACAACATGGTCAAGTGATTTCCAGGAACGTGAACATAATGACAATTTTTCATCATATTGACGGTTTCCATGGCAAATTCTTTTGGCAATATGGCGGCATTATGGCTATACAGATCTGTACCATTGATAAGAATAGCTTCATGCTCGACGAGTTTTATAAAATCTAACCATTGCAGGCCTATATCAAATACATCAGTTACAGCTTCTGTAATATTTTGGATATTTGATTTTGTTTTGACTGTAGTATCATCATTTCTTTCGATATCCGCTTTGTAATAATTGATTATATCTTCATCCCATGCCCCCATAAGGTAAGGAGCCTGTCTGATTGAATGGAGATATTCCTCTTGACTTGGCCATAGTTTCGTCAGTCTGCTCATTGATGGCGCTATCATTTCTTTTGTATTAGGATGCATTCTTGCGGCTGCGTCTATAAGTATCAATTTTTTTACTTGAGTAGGATAGTGATAAGCTATATAAATACTTAATAAAGCACCAAAGCTATGTCCTCCTAAAATGGCTTTATCGATTTTTAGTTCTTTCATTAGGGCTAAGATATCCTCTGCATGATCGTGCATTTTATAGCCATGTAGTGGTTTGTCACTATCACCTCTTCCTCTCAGGTCAATAGAAAAAATCGGGTTTTTTACATGATCTATTTTAAGGATACTTCCAAAAGAATAAGCGTTGGCAGTGAGACCATGTAGCAAGAATATAGGCATACCTTCCCCCTCTCTAAAGAGGTAATGTATCTTTATTCCATTTGCTAAAATAAACTTACGTTCCACTGTTTACATTTTTAAGCCTAGGTAATAGTTTTTGATGTCATTTTTTAGGACTTTTCCTGCTACATTTCGAGGTAGTTGAGGCATGATAATCACGTCAGCAACTTTATGATATCGAGCTTCAACATTTTTATTTATCCATTCTTTGATATCTTGGTCGCTCATTTCTATATTGTATGTCAAAACCACGGCTGCAATAGGTGTTTCGCCCCATTTATCATCAGGTATTCCTATGACTGCCACATCTTTAATAGCCGCATGTCTAAGGATGACACTTTCTATATCTCTGGGATAAATATTGACACTACCACTGATAATCATGTCTTTTTTTCTATCAACTAAAAACAAATAGCCATCTTCATCCACATAGCCCATATCGCCTGTGTATAGCCAGCCATTTTTTATAGTTGTATTCGTTCTTGCCTCATCTTTATAATAACCTTGCATTAAAATAGGGCCTTTTCCTACTATTTCTCCTATTTCTCCATGAGGCAAATCCTTGCCTTCTTCATCGACTATCCGCATCGTAAAAAATTGGGGAGGTTTACCTACAGAGCCCATTTTTTTTGAAAATTCTGTTTTGTCTAAAATAGTGACAAAGCCCTCAGTGAGCCCATATAGTTCATAAAAAACATTAGGAATCAATTCATTGAGCTGGTGTTTGTGTCGAGGACTAAGTGGTGCGCCTACCGATAATATACATTCTAAAGATGAAACATTTTCATACTTGAAATCAGGGTGTTGCAAAGCATTCATGATTTGGGTAGGTACTAAAATGGTATGTGTCACTTGATATTTTTGAATGTCTTCGATGGTTTTTTCTGTATCAAAATATTTGTGCAATATGAAAGTGCCACCATGAAACATTATAGGAAAAGTGGTCAGAAAAGAGCCATTGAAAATTATAGAACCAGAATGCAAAACCACACTTTCGGGTGTCATCCGATAATAACTGCCAAACAAAGTCATGTAATTCATTCTAATGTGATGAGAGTGCATGATTCCTTTTGGCGCTCCAGTCGTACCACTACTATAAATGATGTTATACAAATCATCAGGATGTGTTTCGGTAAGAATAGGTTCACTCTTTGAACAATCAAGCTTTTTTTGGTAAAAAGAGCTAAATGGGCTGTTTTTGTCATGGTCTATCACCCAAATATCTCGAGGTCTGATTTTAAGTTCGTGAATCACTTCATTTAAGTGAATTGCCGTATCTTTATGTGTTATGATGATAGTAGTGTCTGCATTATTGATTTGATTTATCAATCCTTGACCTCTCAATAGGGGATTGAGAGGAACACATATAGCACCAATTTTGGCTGTGGCCCAGTAAAGCTCCCACAGCTCCCTACAGTTATTGAGTAAAAGAGTTACTTTATCTCCTTTTCTTAAACCGTCATTGCGCAGGGAATGGGCTATTTGGTTGACACTCTCATTAAGTTCAAGATAAGTCAAGGTATTATTACCACACACTAGTGCTAAATGATGGGGCCTAAATTGAGCGTGGTGAGATAAAATAGAGCCAATATTCATCTGTTTATTTTTTAGTTTGGCACTCTCTGAGAGCCTGTTTTCTAATGTCAGACCTGCCTTTCCTTACCATAGGGTAGGCAGGTGGAACACCCATTCAATCATCTTCTTTTGTGTCCGGCCGGCCGTCGTGGGTGTTTCATCGTTAAATTTTTTAAAAATATAGAGCGCAAGTCTGTATGACTTTGCACTCTATATTTTGTTTTTACGTATTACTTTTTAGGGAATGCATTAAATGTATATCTTAATTCTACACCATACATAAACTGCGCAGGTGGTGAAGCCACGAATTCATATAATCCATTACCAACAATGTTGTTTAGGTATATACCAGCAGCCAATCCCTTAGAAAAATTGTATCCTGCATTGAAATCAAGGAAAAATCCTCCTAGTGGGCCTGCATTGAATCCAGTTCCGACACGCTGGCCTTCAACCACAGGTGTGCCTCCTATGATAAGCTCAGTATTGGTTTTAGCCGCTACGTTTTTACCTGAAAAGAAGTCATACTGTTGAGTATATCTACCTAAAATAGAACCATAAAGCGTCTTAGACTGGTAGTTAAGAGAAATATTCGCTTTGTGGGTAGGGGTATTTAATGTTAAGTCTTGTACGGTGACTTTTCCATCTCGATTTCCATCGTTTTTAGGATCATTCTCATCCAAATCAAATCCAAAATAAGAATAATTGACTCTAGTGCTCCAGTTGTCTGTAAAGAAATAATTAACGCCAAAATCAGCACCGTATGTATTAACTTGCCCAAAATTGAGGTAAGTCAAAACAAATGCTCCTGATGGTGCAAAATCTGTGATAGGTCTGTCACCAATTTGTGTTACTAATTTCCCTTCAGCTACATTAGCAATATTGATAAGTGGGCTTAGGAAGTTTTCTGATATATTATAATAGGCATTAATATCTACAAATAATTTCTTACTCACAGCTCCCTTGTATCCAGCTTCAATGGTATGGATCGTTTCTACGCCTAAAGGATCTATAGTGCTTCCATCAGATAATGTAAAGCCTTCACCGTTACCTAAGATAAGGCCTCCAAATAAATTAGCCTTTAGGTTGAGTATCGTTGGAGCTACTATTCCCTTGCCATACGTAAGCCTCCAAGTACCATTGCCTTCGGTGTAAGTCAATCCAGCTTTGGGAATAAAGTTAAATCCGTACAAATCATGATTATCCGCTCTTACTGCAGCTATGGCTTTAAACTTTTCCGTTATAGGTTTCTCTACTTGAGCATAAAAGCCTAATTGGTTGATTGTTATTGGGCCAAATTTATCTTGAAGATAGGTTTCTCTAGAATCAGCTACATCATTTTGAAACTGTGCTCCTACTATATATCTGAAGCCAAATAATTCATTATTGTATTGAGCTTCAGCATTTGTTCTATTAGATTTGTCAATAAATAATGGTGGACGAGCACCTCCAAATGAATTGTTTCTAGCTTCTGCAGGAGTTTGTCCAGCGGCGGTCAAGGCTACATAATTTTGCGTACGCTGATTAATAGCAAATGTACTATCTGTATTACTTATAGTGTGATAAACTTGAGCAAAAAATCTTGGAGAGGTATATTTGGCATGTAGATATTGGATGCCCCAATCTTTGATTTGGTTTCTACCTGCATTAGTTACACCTAGCATATTAGTATTGCTCATACCATAAGATACTTTTAAGTCAGAGTTTTTGGTTGGTGAATAGTATAGTGATGCCTCACCTCTCAAAGCATTAAAATTATAATCAGGGTCTAATTCTGCATGTCCTTTACCAGCCACATATACAGAATCTGTCCACTCTACATCACGCCCCTTGGCGTATTCACCCGTAAGTTTGAATGCCCATTTGTCATTAATGACTTGAGCATGTCTTAATCTTAAACTAAGAGCTGAGAAATTTCCAGCAGTTGCAGCCAGGGTCGTTCCTTGATGTGATCTTGGATCTTTGGTAATAGACTGGATCAATCCATTATGTGCATTAGGCCCATACAGAGCCGATGATGGTCCTAATACTACTTCAACCCTCTCTACGTCTTCTTTAACTAAGGGGCTCAAAGGTCCGAAAGGAAGACCAGTAGCAATTAAGTTGGATATTCGATTATCATCCATTTGGAGCATTTTGGGATTAAAGGCACTATTGAATCCACGGATATTAAATCCAGTAACAAAGGCACCTACTCTAAAGTAATCCACTCCTTTTTGACGTGCCATTAATTCACCTGCATTTCCGGCATATTGTAAAATTTCCTTAGAACCAATAACAGCAATTGTCGCTGGTGACTCTGTGAGTTTCTCTCTTCTCCTACTGGCTGAGACTACTATATCTTCGCCAATTAAAATACCTTCTTCCATCACAATTGAACCCAAATTTACATCAGAACCGGTAATGCTAACTGGTTTGTTGACAGTATTGTAACCTACGAACGAAAAAGTTACATTGTAATTGCCGGCTTTTAGGCCAGTTATTGTAAAATCACCATTTAAATCTGTGATAGTACCCGTGCTACCCATTAAAATCGTAACTCCCGTAATAGGGGTTCCGTCGGATTCAGTAACTTTTCCCATTATTTTTTGGCCATATGCCATGGAGCTCATTAAGAGCATTAGTACAAACAATTGTATTCTGTTAGTCATTGATAAAATTTTAAAAAGGTTAATAAATTAGTTAATAATAAAATGTTTTTTAAAAGATAAAATGGCTTTTCCTAATTGTCGCTCATCTCCTGTATATAAAAAACTGGCAAAAACGCCAATTCTGAAAAGTTCAAACTCTAAAGATATAACATCTGGTGAAGGATGTCCCTGAACCTTATATATGTCATATATCTTGCGCCTAAAATTTCTTGTACTTTCAGTGACAAGAGGTTCTATTAATTCTTTTGTATCTGGTTGATATATTATGGCCATATATAATTCCCAATCTGTCTTGTTTGCAATCAAAGACTCTTGAAATCTATCTATGATTATCTCTAATTTTTTTTCTGGCTTTTCATAGTCATCAACGTCAAAAATGGAATCTAATCTACTGAGCAGCGTTATGATGACCTGCTTTAGTAAATTGTCTTTGGTCTCAAAGTGATAAAATATGAGTCCACTAGAGATACCTACTTTTTTGGCTATGGATAATACAGAAGTTTTGTGGTATCCAGTAGAAGCAAATAGTTCCATAGCGCCTTGTAATATTGAATCTTGTGAATCCTCTTTGCTTATAATTACGGTTGATCTGTAGGTCATTATTTTGTTTTTTGCGTCTTATTATGACATTAACTGACTAATCAGTCAGCAAAGGTATTAACATTGTTTTAACCACCAAATTTTTTTAAACTTTTTTTTTAAAATTATAATATTTTGTCAAAAAAGTTATCGGGATAAATATTTATATCATAAAATTGTGGTTTTTTAGATGTAATTTTTTTAAATAGTAATAGATTATGACTCTTTCCAGCGTTACACTCATTTTGTTGATATTATATGCTAGTACGATAGTTTTTTTTGTAGCGATAGCTGCGAGGCGTACAAAAAGTCTTAGAGATTACGCATTAGGAGCTGGATTTTCGCCTATTGTGGTAGGATTATCTTTAGCGGCATCAATGACAAGTGCGGCTACATTTATCATCAATCCTGGTTTTGTAGCCATGTTCGGGTGGAGTGCCTACTTGGCTATGTCTATAGTACTACCTCTGGCTTTGTTTTTGTCACTAATCATACTGAGCAAAAGTTTTAGGAAATATGGAAATAGTATTCAAGCTTTGACTTTAGCGCAATGGGTAGGGAAGCGATATAATAGTTCATTTTTCAGTATTATGATGGCTTTCATATCTTTATTGATGCTTACATTCATAGTACTCATATGTGTTGGCGTCACCAAGGTAATTGCTGGTGCATTAGGGGCCAATGAAATTTTAGTTTTAGCTATTCTTATAGTTTTCGTATTTGGGTATATGATGTTTGGTGGAGCTAACTCCATGGTATATACTAATATGACTCAGGCGGTATTAATGCTCATTGTCGCTATTATATTGTTGACATCGGGTATGGACTATTTTAAAAATGGGGTTGATGGGTTTTGGTCTGGCTTAGAAAGTATTGATCCACTTCTTTCGGCTAATTTTAATTCATCTAGTCCACTTTTTAGAGATGCTTTTGAGGTGATATTTTGCAATTTTGTAGTAGGTATAGCTATTGTATGCCAGCCTCATATAATAACCCGCTCTTTAATGCTCAAAAATGATAAAGATGTCAATAAATATTTACTTTACACGATTTTGATTCAAATAATATTTTTTTCAGTGCTTTTTACTGGGTTTTATGCGAGGTATCAATTTCCTGATTTAACATTAAACGAAACTCCCTTAAAGATGGATAGTATCTTGTCTTATTATGTTGTAGAGAGATTTACTCCTGTTGTGGGCGTAATAGTTGTCATGGGTTTGATTTCTGCGGGTTTATCGACATTAGAAGGCATTATTCAATCTATTTCTACCACTATAACAAATGATATCATCCAGCCTGTGTTCCATATTGATAATACTACTTCAAGATTGTCCATTATCAATCGCTTCGTGATAATATTTGTAGGTGTGCTGTCCTTTATATTTAGTTACCAACAATTGATTTACCCTAATTTGAGTGTGGCTATTTTGGCTCAAAATGGTGTGTATGCATTTTTTTCTGCGGCATTTGTACCCATACTTTTTGGTATTTTTATAAAAAACACACCTAAAGAAGCAGCTATTGGCGCTGCGATAGTCGCTTTCGTGGTACATTTTTCAGTTTATTATGGACAATTATCTTTTTATACTACCGGGATAGTTAAAAATCCAGCTGTTGCGGCAACATACGCTATACTATCAGCATTATTAGTAGGGATGACTATTTTATTGATTAAAGAAAAACGAATTGTAATATCTAGTAAAAGTTAAACATTATGACTCAAAAAAGGAATGCAAAAATTGTGGGTTCAGGTATGTTCGTACCTGAAAATATTATCCCCAATGCTTATTTTAACGATCTTTTAGGCGAAGATGTAGATAGTTGGCTAAAAACACATGTCAAAATATACGAACGGAGGTGGTGTACAGCAGAAGAAAGTACAGCTGACCTAGCCGAAAAATCTGTGTTAAAAGCTCTACAAGATGCTAAGATTAGTAGAGAGGATGTAGATTTATTAATTGTAGCTACAGATACACCAGAGTTCATCTCACCATCCACGGCCTCAATCATTCAAGAAAGACTTCAATTGATTAATGCTGGTACTTTTGATGTCAATACAGCTTGTGCCGGATTTGTTACGGGTTTAGATATAGCAACTAAATATATAATAGCTGATGAGCGTTATAAGAATATTGTTGTAGTAGGTGTGTATGCGATGAGTAAGTATCTTAATTTAAAAGATAAAAAGACTGTCACACTTTTTGCAGATGGTGCTGCTGCTGTCGTTGTCCAATCTACTATGGAAGATACAGGTTACATCAACTCAAAGCTTATTACAAAAGGACAGTACAATGAATGGATGGGTATTTATGCTGGAGGTACTAAAAACCCTATAAATACAAAGACACTAGAAGAAGGTCATCATCAATTGAGATTTGTTCAAAAAATTCCTCCTGAAATTAATCCTGTGATTTGGAATAACATGGTTCTTGATTTATGTAATCAGTCAAATATTGAGCCAAGTCAAATTCATCATTTCTTCTTCACACAGATTAATATCAACTCTATATTTGCAACATTAGATTTACTTGACATTGCTCATTCTAAAGCTACCACTATAATGCACCATTATGGGTATACAGGTTCTGCATGCATTCCGATGGCTTTTGATAAATGGCGAAAAAAAGGGGATTATAAAAGCGGGGATATTATTTGTTTTATTGGTTCTGGTGGAGGTTTAGCTTTTGGGGCATCTTTGTTTAGGCTTTAATAAAAATCAATAGATATCATGGCAGAAGTATGGCAGCAAGATTGGATAGCGAGATGGGCATTGTATAGCCCAAATAAAGTTGTCCTTGAAGAACACAGTACAGGAAGAGTTATCACCTATGGTGGCTTGAATTCATTAGCAAATGGTATTACTCACTATTTAAACGAAAATTTTGGTATTAAAAAAGGAGATATCATTGCCGTTATTTCGGAATTTTCGATTAGTTATGTTGCACTTTTTTCAGCAGCTCAAAAAATGGGATTTACAATTGTCCCTATGAATTATAGATTGTCTCAGGCTGAGACGACAAGTATTTTAAATAATTGCCAACCCAAAATAATATTTTACGAATCTAAATTTGAACTTCTTTTTCAAGAAAATTTTGCTCTTATTAGTCATGATTTAGTGGCTTTTGACAAAATAGAAACTTTTTCAGAACCATTTTCAAATGTCGTCTGTCAGGATGACCCAATTTTCATTATCTACACATCAGGAACAACAGGGTATCCTAAAGGTGTGTTATATACTCATAAGATGGCCTTTTGGAATAGTATTAACACATCTATCAGTTTGAGGATTAATACAGAAAGTCGTTCGTTAAATGTTATGCCGCCATTTCACACTGGAGGGTGGAATGTCTTACTTTTACCATTTTTACATCATGGTGGTTTTATGTATCTGTGTAAGAAATTCGAACCATCAGTTGTTCTTAATAAAATTAGTGACCTAAAGTGTACTCTTTTTATGGGTGTGCCTACTATGTTGTCTATGATGGCTCAAGTTGATGAGTTTGAGACGAGTGATTTGACTTCATTATATTATATTATCGTAGGGGGAGAAGCCATGCCTATTTCTTTGATCGAAAGGTATGGACATAAAAATGTAGCCATTCGCCAAGGGTACGGTATGACAGAAGTGGGTCCTAACTTAACATCACTTCATCAGGATGATGCTATTCATAAAAAAGGTAGTATTGGCAGACCTAATTTCTATGTCGAATACAAAATAATAAATGAATCTCTGCAAGAATGTCAAGCCAATGAACCTGGTGAGCTATGGCTCAGAGGTCCAATGGTGACTCCTGGGTATCTTAATAATCCTTTGGAAACTCAAAAAGCTTTTTCCGACGATGGTTTATGGTTTAGAACTGGTGATGTAGTTATTGAAGACGATGAAAAATATTTATTTATAGTGGATAGAATTAAGAATATGTATATCAGTGGTGGAGAGAATGTTTATCCCGTGGAAGTTGAAAAAGTACTTTTGACCTTAGAAAGCATAAAAGAAGTAGCTGTTATAGGTGTTAAAGATTTTAAATGGGGTGAGACTGGGCGTGCATTCATTGTTTATCATGAGGATAAAATGAAATATTTAAAAGAGGAGTTGGTGGAGTATTGTGAAAATCGATTGGCAAAATTTAAAATACCAAAATATTTTCAAGAAATAGCAGCACTTCCTAAAACTGATTCGGGTAAAATTGATCGTAAAAGATTAAAAAGTATTATCTCATCTGATTAAATTTTAGTTTATCAATCAATGATTGTCTTTTTGTTATGGCCAAAACTGATTGGATGTTTTTTGGGCCCTTTAATTGGATTATCTTGTATATCAGCGGATAAGCCTAATTTACCGTGTTGGTTAAATATCCTAATGGGCAAATCATTCTCCTGTGTCTTCGCAAGCTGATCTTGAATATTATATATATATAAATTAAAATTTTCAGTGGCCTTTTTATACCATTTTTAGTTATAATAATCAGTGATATTTCTCCATCTCATTAAGAGGACGCCTTTAATGGCTTCTGACACAATATTCGTGTTCATTTTTGATTGTCCTTTTTCCCTATCTATAAAAGTAATGGGCGTTTCGAATATCTTGAACCCTAAAGTATAGGCATAGTATTTCATCTCGATCTGGAAACTGTAACCTATAAATTTTATCTTGTCTAGATTTAAGGTTTCCAAGACTTCTCTTTTATAACAAATAAAACCAGCTGTGGGATCTTTGACGGGCATCCAAGTAATGATTCTTACATACAAAGACGCTGCCATAGAGAGCAATACTCTGTCTTTTGACCAATTGCGTATATTGCCACCCTTTACATATCTGCTTCCTATAACGACGTCAGCTTTACTGCTACATATCTGTAACATTAAAGGTAAAACTTTAGGATCATGACTAAAGTCTGCATCCATTTCAAATATATAGTCAAACTTCTTTTCGATGGCATATTTGAATCCCGCTATATATGCGGTCCCTAGACCCAATTTTCCTGATCTTCTAATCAAATGAATTCTTTTTTCATTGATTTTCAGATTTTCAACTGCTTTTCCAGTTCCATCAGGTGAGTTGTCATCAACTATTAAAATAGAAAATAAGTCGCCTTGACTCAATACTACTTGTATTATGTCATGGATATTTTCTATCTCATTATAAGTGGGTATGATAACTAATGCGGTGCTCAAAGAAATGATCTAAATTTTGTTCAGTTATAAAAAACGGACAAATATGAGTAATATTTTAATATTAAGACTAAAAATATTATAAATTATTCAATTTTATTTTTTGACACCAGGTAAAAAACCTATGACTCTAAGAGTATTTTTATTGAAAACCAATCCATTATAACAAAGCTATAAATGATAATAAAACTTTAAACCTTATTGACTTTGCAAAAAAAAATATATTAATTAAATAATTAATATGTCATATGGTTATACCAAAATCTATTCTATAGCATAGCCACAAATCATTGAAATAGAAAATCATAAAAATCATCTATACATTAAACACTACAGTATTTTCCTTTACCTTTTGTATTATATTTTTGGGAATTGCTGAGGTTTATATTCATGCATTACTTTCATAATGGTTTCAAATACATCTTCTGGATTGGGTTTGGTGAAATAATCGCCATCTGACCCAAATGGTGTTCTGTGGTTGGCTGCTGTTAGTGTAAGAGGAGGAGCGTCAAGATATTTGTATCCATCCCATTTTTCTAATACTTCTCTCATCATGTATGCTGTGCCACCTCCTGGTATATCTTCATCCATAAATATAATTTTATTAGTCTTTTTTAAAGACTCTACTATCAAACCTTCCATATCAAAAGGCATGAGTGTTTGGACGTCAATAAGTTCAACCGAAATATTGTAAGCTTGGAGCATCTCTAATCCCTTTTGCGCCACTCTTACACACGAACCATAGGTGACAAGTGTAATGTCATTTCCTTCTTGAAGAATTTCAGGAACACCGAGAGAACATGTAAATTCTAGAAGGTTGTCTGGCATTTTTTCTTTAAGTCTGTATCCATTGAGACATTCTATCACAATACCCGGGTCATCAGATTTAAGCAAAGTATTGTAAAAACCAACGGCTTGAGTCATATTCCTCGGGACACACAGGTATATACCCTGCATAGATGTTAATATCATACCCATAGGAGATCCTGCATGCCATACGCCTTCTAGCCTGTGTCCACGTGTTCGTATGATGGCTGGGGCTCTTTGTATACCTCCAGATCTATATCTCAGTGTAGCCAAATCATCACTCAATGGCGAAAAGGCATATGCTAAGTAGTCAAGATATTGAATTTCGGCAATGGGTCTTAATCCTCGCATGGCTGCGCCTATAGCTTGCCCCATAATGGTCCATTCTCTGATACCTGTATCAAAAACGCGTTGGTCACCATATTTGTCTTGAATTCCAGCAAAACCTTGATTGACATCTCCAATCTGTCCCACATCTTCCCCAAAAGCTATGATATTGGATTTGTAAGCGAATAATTCATCAAAATAGGCATTTAATATTTGATATCCACTCACCGTTTTAGGGTCTAAGCCATATTTTATAGGCATGACAGGTACGTTGATAGCAGCATATTGGTTATCACTGTATAGATCAGTGTGGTACCTTTGGTGAGCCATTTGATAACAATTTTCAATAAACTGATTGATAGCCTCTATATTTGTCTGCCCAAACCTCAATAACTGTGACCTTAGATTTCTAGCATTAGCTACCACTTCTGCAAAAGTAATATTCATGCCTTGTGTCAGCTCTTTTTCAAGTTCATTTATTTGGCTGGTTTTATACTCTTGTGGTAGTGCGGCATATATATCTTTTAGTTCATTTTTGTGAGGTTGTATGCCGGACTTGTAGTTTTCCCACGCTCTGTCTTTACATTCTCTAACATACTGAGAGGCTTTGGATTTTAAGGCTTCTATTTCTTCTTCATTGGCTATAGCGTTTTCAAGTATCCATTCTTCAATGCGCTTATTACAGTCATTGTCTCTTTCCCATTGTAATCTCTCGGGCGATTTATACCTTTCATGAGAACCACTCGTGGAGTGTCCTTGAGGTTGTGTAAGTTCCTGCACATGTATAAGGACAGGAATATGGTCTTCTCTGATTCTTTCACATACTTTTTCATAGGTGGCACAAAGTTCTGCATAGTCCCAACCTTTGACAGTGTAAATTCTGATACCGTTGCCTTTTTCAGAGATGAGAAAACCCTCCAATGCTTTAGAGATAGATCCTTTTACGGTCTGATACTCTATAGGAACACTAATACCATAGCCATCATCCCAGACGGAAACCACCAAAGGAACTTTCATGACCGAAGCGGCATTCATGGTCTCCCAAAATACGCCTTCTGAAGTAGAGGCATCCCCAATCGTCACGTGACTGATTTCATTTCCATTTTCGGAAAATTTACTATGCGTAGGTATGTCTAGATATCTGTATTTTTTCGAGGCCATCGCTAAACCTAAAGATCTTGCCATTTGACCAGCTGTACATGAAACATCTGATGAAACATTGTGCATTTGAGTTTGATCTAGCCAATGTCCATTTTCGTCCATCATAGGCGTAGCGAAATGATTGTTCATTTGTCTACCCTTTGAAAAAGGATCGTTTTCTGAGTCTGCATACAACTGAGCGAAGTATTGTTCGACAGTACATAATCCTCTTGCAAACATAAATGTTTGGTCTCTATAGTAGCCTGTTCTCCAATCTCCTTTTTTAAAAGCTCTCGCCATGGCTACTTGTGGTAGCTCTTTTCCATCACCCAAAATACCAAATTTTGCCCTACCATTGAGTACTTCTTTTCTACCCCATATACTCGCTTCTCTACTTACTAAACAGATGTAAAAATCTTGTAAAACAGTGTGTTTATAGCTTTCAAAATTATCATTTTGTGGCTCCAATACTTCAATTGACGATTCTATGTGCATGGTTTTAATTATTGGTTATAAAAGAGTTAGGGTGTCAACACCTTAAGTTTCCGATATTAAAATGCAAAAGTACGATATTTTGTTCACATTTTGTTATAAAATTATATTCTGAAAATTAACATGATTTTTTGGCTTGGCAAAACATTATTTTATTTTATAATCTATAATTGTCAATAATTTTTTAAGAATCATTTAGCGTCTCATTTTAAGTTTATGTACGAGGGATAAACAACTTTGATGAAAAGTTATTTATTTGCTAAACTTATTATAGATGGCATACAATCTTACCTCAAATTATCAACCTACAGGTGACCAGCCAAAAGCTATTGAGCAATTGGTGGAAGGTATTAATAGAAATGAAAAATTTCAAGTATTATTGGGCGTAACGGGCTCAGGTAAGACTTTTACAGTGGCGAATGTGATTCAACAAGTGGAAAAACCTACTTTAATATTGACGCATAATAAAACTCTCACGGCTCAGTTATATGCCGAGTTGTGTGAGTTTTTTCCTGATAATGCTGTAGAATATTTTGTGTCTTATTATGACTATTATCAACCAGAAGCTTATATCACCCACTCAGATACTTATATTGAAAAAGATCTCCAAATCAATGAACAAATCGACAAATTGCGTCTCCGAGCCACATCTTCTTTATTGTCTGGAAGGAGAGATGTCATAATAGTTTCATCGGTATCATGCATCTATGGTATGGGTAATCCTGAAGATTATAAAACAAGTATAATACGCATCCAAAAAGGCCAAATTATATCTAGAAATGGTTTTTTGTATAGTTTGGTTCAAAGTCTATATTCACGGACTGAAACAGATTTTAAGAGAGGCACTTTTAGGGTAAAAGGGGATACTGTAGATATTAATCTACCTTATCTGGATCATGGGTATAGAATTATATTTTTTGGTGACGAAATAGAATCTATCGAGCAGCTAGAAATTGAAAGTGGCAAACGTATAATTGAGATAGATCATGCGGCTATTTTTCCAGCCAATCTTTATGTAGCCCCCAAAGAAAGACTCACTCAAGTAATCCGGGAGATAGAGGATGAATTGCATAATCATGAAAAGTTTTTTGAGGCAGAGGGCAGATATATTGAGGCTCAAAGGGTGCGTGAACGCGTCACATTTGATTTAGAGATGATTAGAGAATTGGGATACTGTAGTGGTATAGAAAATTATTCTAGATTTTTTGATAGACGTGTTCCAGGGAAAAGACCATTTTGTTTGTTGGATTACTTTCCGGATGACTATCTCATGGTTATAGACGAGAGTCATGTGACCATTCCTCAAGTGAGAGGTATGTGGGGAGGTGATAGGGCCCGAAAAATTAATCTTGTAAACTATGGTTTTCGATTGCCATCAGCTATGGATAATCGTCCACTCAATTATGATGAATTTGAGTCATTAATTCGTCAAGTGGTGTATGTTAGTGCTACACCTGGTGATTATGAATTGGCAAAAACTGAAGGTGTTGTAGTCGAACAAATTGTTAGGCCTACTGGTTTGTTGGATCCTCCTATCGATGTTAGACCTAGCATCAATCAAATAGATGATCTTTTGGAGGAGATTCAGAAGAGAACAGAAATAGATGAGCGCATTCTTGTCACCACATTAACTAAAAGAATGGCTGAGGAGCTTACAAAGTATTTGACAAAACTTAATATACG
>DAIPYV010000024.1:0-26045 GCA_036782555.1 Saprospiraceae bacterium | reverse complement strand
ATCAATAAATCAAACATTTACGAATGGCTTTTTGTTTTTTTGTCATGTGCTAAACAAAAACATAATAGTTTTATTATTTGCAACAAACCATTTAATTATGTATTAACATTTAACCTGAACAGAAAATTTCTAAAAGTAACAAAAATTACTTATCTAGTTATACTAAGAATTATTAACCCAGCTATATTTATAGAATTATAATCCATACATTATTTAATTTGATATCTAAATTAAATTTTACTTAATACAAAGAAAAATAAATAAAGCTAGAACGATATATAAAATATAGGCTCTATGTTGAATCGTGTGGGTAAACTAATATAGAGTCCAGTCTATAAAAAGAGTAAATTACTAAAGTTTCGGAGTTGTTATACAATTATTAATCAAAAAAACACATATAATTAATTCTATTAAACTGATAATTTATCTTATTGATTATCAGTTCGCTACAGCCACTTTCGACGTAATTCTATTAAGCGACTCAAATGATTTATTAAAACCTTGAATGCCAAGACCTACGTACCAAACAGCCTTTAAATTTTGACGTTAAGAAAATGAAACAGCCCTGCCTGTTTAGCGTCAGTTAGGCAGGCTTGATTTTTTGTTTATTTTGTATCAAAACCTGCCACGACTTTAACGTGAACAAAAGAAAATAATGGTTCTTTAGGCACAAAATATTAGGCCAAAACCAACGATTCTCTGAAATGCTTACCCACACAAAACGACATAGAGCCAAAATTGCGGATATACTTGAAGTAAATATATCAGAAATTTTAGAAATAGAGCAGGCAAATCAATTTAACCAAACGACACGAGACCAGTCCACTGGATATCTTCAAAAAATTGAAAATTTTTATCAAAAAAATAAAGAACAATATCAGAAAATTATAGAACTCTACGAAATGCAGCTGAATGATAAGGATGATTTAATAAATCAATTAAGGAAATAGTATCTATTTATAGTATCACGGACGTGAAACTCACCGATAACAGGCCTCTTTAAGATGTTTATAATGTTTTGCAATATTGAGACCATCAATTAATATCATAATAATAAACATAATTTTACAGCTTTTCTAAAACAGATATCTTCCTTCTTCGTTTCTTTGCATCTTTTTCCACAAAAATAGGAAATATCATTGCATGCAAGAAATAGCGGGTAATAGAAAAGATTGGGTTATTCTGATCTTTTTGAGTTTAGTTTGGGGCTGCTCATTTATATTGATAAAAAAAGCTCTTATCACTTTTGATGCCCCTACTGTAGGAGCGATGCGGATAGCTATCGGGTCTGTGGCTTTTGCGCCTTTTGTGTATCATTTTAGAAAAGAAATAGACTGGAGTCAATGGAAAAAATTTTTATTGGTGGGTCTGACAGGAAGTGGTATTCCTTCTTTTCTATTTGCATTTGCTCAAACGGAGATTACCAGTTCGATGGCGGGTTTACTTAATAGCATGACACCCATATGGACACTTTTATTGGGTATTTTTTTATTCAAATTGAGATTCAACCATCTCAAAATGGTAGGTGTTTTATTAGGGTTTATTGGAGCGGTCATTATCATTATTGCAGCTCATAATTCAAAGTTTGGTGGAAATCCTATGTACGGGTTTTTGGCTATCATAGCTACTGTATGCTATGCTTTAAGTGTTAATATGGTACAAGGGTTTTTTGGCAAGACGAAGCCTATCATTATATCTGCCATGTCGTTTTTTCTTATCGGTCCACCTATTTGGATATTTTTAATGTTCACGGGTGTAAAAGAACAGTATCTCAATAATGATTTTGCTATATATTCACTGTCATCAGTTGTGGCCTTATCCCTTTTTGGTACTGTCATGGCAAGTATATTGTTTTACATATTGGTGCAGCGTACGAGTGCCGTATTCGGTAGTATGGTGACGTACTTGATGCCATTTGTAGTTATAATTTGGGGATTAATCGATGGTGAAATCATCACAATGCTGCAACTTTTAGGTATGGGAACAATTTTAATAGGCGTTTATTTTACCAAAAAATACTGATATGCATCAAATACCTGGTTTGTACATAATTACCAAGCCTAAATTGGGTAGAGGTGTTTTTACATCTCAAGATATCCAAGAAGGTGATTTGATAGAAGTGTGCCACATCATCAAAATACCCCAAAGCCAGCTGCCTATCATTCATAAAACAGTGCTACACGACTACTATTTTTTATGGAGCGAACACCTTGAGGCATGTGCCATAGCATTGGGTTTTGGTAGCTTGTACAATCACCAGACTTTTCCTAACGCCAATTTTATACTGGATCTGGATAATGACACTATCGATATAGTGGCCATTAAGGATATACAAGCGGGTGAGGAAATCACTATCAACTATCACGGCGAAGCGGGATGCACTGATGAGTTATGGTTTGATGTGATTTGATATTAATCTTTTCTATCCCAATATCCCGTAGTATATTTTCTTAATTTTTGAAGAGTCTATTTTAAGAGAAAACATCGTAAAAGCTACTAGGTTGGCAAAATTGACTCTTATCCATGACCGTTTATGGTATTTTCTTGATGATACCGTGGCTTGATTTTGGACTATGGTGTATGGTTTGCCTAACTTTTTAATACGCCTCATAAAATCAAAATCTTCCATGATGTCCATTTTTGCGTCATATCCATTCATTTTATTAAATAGAGAAGCGGTCATAAAATGAATTTGGTCACCACCGCCTGCCAAAATACCATCTCTTTTTGTGAAAGAAGCGTTGATATTTAGCATAAAAGATGTCGGGTTAAATTGATAAGCAAAAAATCCAAAATCCATTCCTTCGTCAATAGTTTTCTCTATATCAGCATAAAAACTCAAAGGAGGAAGAACGTCAGCATGTAAAAACATTAAGACGTCGCCTCGGGCCATTTGCGCACCCAAATTCATTTGTGCAGCTCTACTATGGAAAGGCGAATGGACTACCTTGGCAGAAGTGACAGTGTGTGTGGCATCAGAGTTATTAGTACTAAGCACGACCAAAACTTCTATATTTTTTTGACATAAGATATCTGCAAAGGCGTCAAAAAACTTTTTTAAAGCCGAGTATTCATTATAGGCTGGAATTATAATCGTGAGCTTCATTCGAGTGTTTGATCATATACTATAACTTATTGGGCATAAAATCGTTTAAAATTGGGATGTTAATAAATACTTTAAATTATAAAATCAGAGAAAATGATAATACCCACAAGTATCAAAAATGCCATTATAACATTTAGCGTGTTATGTATGACATTCCATATGAAAGCAGAAGTGCCAGTAAATTACTTACAATTATCTGAGGATTTGATGATGGCCATATACGCCAAAAGTTCAGATGTGCCGTATCTCAAGACTACTTTGGCCAAAGCTGACGAAAACCAATTGGCTGCACAATTGGGCACAGATGCCCAGAAAAATGCATTCTGGGTCAACATCTATAATGCTTATATTCTTGATATACTTAGTGAAAATCCAGAAAAGTATGATGATAGACGCCAATTTTTTAACGAAAAGCAGGTACTAATAGCTCAAAACAACTTGAGTTTTTCGGATATTGAGCACGGTATATTGAGAAGGTCTAAAAATCAGTATTCTTTAGGCTATCTTAGGAAGTGGTTTGTTAATAGGTTTGAAAAAAAAATGCGTGTAGATAAAGTAGATTATAGAATTCATTTTGCACTCAACTGTGGGGCTAAGTCATGTCCGCCTGTAGATATTTATAGCTGGACAACAATTGATAAACAATTTGAGGCCTCTACGATTAATTATTTAAGGCAAAATAGCACTTATGATCCAAACAAACGGACAGCCCGTGTAACTGCATTATTTAATTGGTTTAGAAAAGATTTTGGTGGTCTCAAAGGTATAAAAAACATTCTCAAAAAACACCATATCATACCAGATACAGACGTGAAAATAGTACATAGTGAATATGATTGGACATTGGATCTCAATAATTTTTCGACAAACATGAAAGCCAAAAGATAATTGAGTGATAAAAATCATACAATTATTTAGGATGTACGTAGTTTTATAATAGTAAATTTGGCACAAAATATTGCTTATGTCAAGTTTTAGAATTCGTCCTCGATTTGAAATGTCCTCACAAAAGACCATTGAGGAGATTATTGATTTAACCAAAGAGAAACTTAAGGGTAACAAACACAATCTCTATGGAGTGGCGATGCAAGACCACATAACAATACGTGTAGATAGTGAAAAAAGACATTTTTGGTCACCTCAACTCAGTGTATTATTACAAAGAGAAGAGAATGACACAGAAACAAAAATTATAGGTGTATATGGTCCTATGCCTAGTGTATGGACTATGTTTGCATTTGGCTATTTGGCTATTGGCGTATTGTTTGTATTTATTTCTATTGTGGGCTTCTCACAAAGAGCATTAGGTAACGAAAGTGCTATATTGTGGTCTTTACCTTTTTTGATCTTAGTGGCCATCATTATGTATTTCATCAGTCAGATGGGACAAAAACTAGCTGCGCCACAAACCTACGCAATGCACTATTTCTTTGAGGATGCGCTAGGTGAGAGTATTCCAGAAGTATAATGCAGTAGTTACTATAAAAAAACAGAAACTATATAAGGCTTCTGTTTTTTTTATATAAATAACCATAAAATATAAACGATATACCTATTTTGGACTACCCAAGGTTACTTTTGCTAGTGCCAAGCTCAAGTCTAATGTATTTTAACCAAAAGCATTAAAACCCGTCACATCCATGCCCGTAATAAGTAAGTGGATATCATGCGTTCCCTCGTATGTCACTACAGACTCGAGATTCATCATATGTCTCATTATAGGATATTCACCAGTTATACCCATACCACCATGCATTTGACGCGCTTCTCTAGCTACGTCCAGAGCCATGGCTACATTGTTTCTTTTGGCCATGGATATTTGAGCTGGGGTAGCCTTGCCTTGATTAGCTAAAGCCCCTAATCTCCATGACAATAATTGAGCTTTGGTGATTTCAGTTATCATCTCAGCGAGTTTCTTTTGTGTCAGCTGAAACTGTCCCAATTTCTTGCCAAATTGCTCTCTTTCATTGCTATATCTTAAAGCCGAATCATAACAATCTAAGGCGGCTCCTACGGCACCCCAAGCAATACCATAACGAGCTTTTGAAAGACAAGACAGTGGTCCTTTGAGCCCTCTAATCTCAGGAAATACATTAGCTTTAGGAACGCGTACGTCCTCAAAGACTAATTCACCCGTTACTGAAGCCCTCAGTGACCATTTGCCGTGAATCTCCGGAGCGCTAAATCCCTTCGTGTCTTTTTCTACAATTACACCTCTTATCACTCCCTCTTCATCCTTAGCCCAAACTACAGCTATATCGGCTACAGGCGAATTGGTGATCCACATTTTAGCTCCATTGAGTATATAAGCGTCACCGTCGTCTTTGATGTTTGTCACCATACCTGATGGATTAGATCCATGGTCTGGTTCTGTTAGTCCAAAACAACCAATAAACTCGCCAGAACCTAATTTTGGCAGATATTTACGACGTTGTTCTTCACTTCCAAATCTATATATGGGATACATCACTAGTGAACCTTGCACCGAGGCCATAGACCTTATACCAGAATCTCCTCGCTCTAGCTCTTGCATGATGACGCCGTAGGCTATTTCGTCCATTCCTCCCCCACCGTATTCTGTAGGAAGGCTTGGCCCGAAAGCACCAATTTCTGCCAATCCCTTGAATAAGTGTGTAGGACAAGCTGCTCTGTTGGCATAGTCTTCTATGATAGGACTTACTTCTTGTTTTACCCAGTCTCTGACGGCATCTCTCGCTAGCAGATGGTCTTCGCTCAGGAGCTCGTCGATTCCATAGTAATCATGATGCTCGTATAAATCTGTCTTTGATGAAATTTTAGCTGAATGGCTCATATAATAATAAAATTTGGTTAGGTTTTTAAAAGATTGCAAAGTTACGGCATTATTTTATGAGTTATGACAAAATAATTAAGATTTTTACAGTCTCCTTTCTGATATTAAATTTTGGTATCTCAATATTAGGAAAAAAAAAAGCGGTGGAAATAGTTCCATCGCTTTTTGCAATTTAGTTTTAGCATTCATTCATATTAGCCACTCATTGAGAACTTTCTATCTACTTGTCTATTTTATTTTGTAAACTAGCAAAAGACTTTTCATTTTTTATCATGTCTCTAAGAATATACATGGTTTCTTCTAAGTAGATATCTTTTTTTAAATCTTTTATAAAAGCTTCGTTTTTGGCTATATTTTTTTCGTCCATTTTGATATTACGCATGTCTTCAGGTAAATTTGAAATCTGTAAATGAGATATCTCTTCTTTCATCAGATTTTCAAATTTTTTTGATTCTGAGTTGCGTTTATCTACTAATTCTTTATACTTAGATAATTTTAAAGGTATCTCGGAGTTATCTCTATTTTCTTTGAGTTTTTGTGCACTTTCTAAAATGAGTTTAAAGTTATTATTTAGTGCCATTCGATTTTCACTATTTTTTCTTATTCGGTCCATATTTTCGATGACAGCCACATTCTGACTGAAAAGAACTGGTGCGATTTCAGTCCATTCCATTACGTTTTCGTACTCTTTTTCACCAAATTTGATATAGTGGTAAATGTCTGGGAAAATAATGTCAGGTACTACGCCTTTTTTTTGAGTAGATCCACCATTGATTCTATAAAATTTTTGAGTGGTCATTTTGACATTACCTAAAGGTTTTAATTCATTATACCCACGTACAGCGTTGTCCAAATTGTAAAATCTCTGTACAGTACCTTTACCAAAAGTAGAATTGCTACCTACTATGATTGCCCTCTTATAATCTTGAAGGGCAGCTGCAATTATTTCTGATGCTGAAGCACTAAATTGATTGACCATTATTACTAATGGACCGTCATATAATACCTCACTGTCTTTGTCATTGTGAATCATAGGCTTGGGCTCTCTTCCTTTGACCTGTACTATGGGGCCTTCTTCAATGAAATAACCAGTCATATCTACTACGTCGAGCAGTGATCCGCCAGAATTATTTCTTAAATCGAGGATGATACCATTGACATTTTGTGCCTTTAGTTTTTTGATCTCTGTAGCCACATCTATAGCGCAAGAATTTCCGCCATCTGATTCAAAAGAATTATAAAATTTGGGTAAATTGATATACCCGATATTCTGAACATCATTGGGCATATTAAGTATTACGGATTTGGCTTTTGAGTCTTCGAGTTGTACTTCATCTCTGACTATTGCTACATCTTGTAAAGTGTTATCTTTTTTTCGTAGAGTTAGTATGACAGTTGTCCCTTTTTTACCGCGGACCAACTGAACGACATCATCTACACGCATACCTGTAATATCCACTGCTTCTTCACCCTTTTGAGCTACCTTGACTATGATATCATTATCTTCAATTTTTTTGGTCAACCATGCAGGACCACCCACCACAAGGCTAAATATTTTTGTTTCGTCTCCATCAGTTTGTAATCGAGCACCAATGCCTTGAAGTTTACCACCCATATTGATATCAAAATCTTCCTTTTCTTTGGGACTGAAAAAATTGGTGTGTGGGTCAAAATATGACGAAATACTACCTAAGTATGCATCCATTCTATCACTCCTTCTGAGTTTGCCCATTCTGCTAAAAAAGTCTTTGTATCTTTTTTTTACTTCTTTTATTGCATCCAATTTTAGCTCGTCTTCTGTTTTATTAGCGACTTCTTCTTCTTTTTCTGTGATTACTTCCTCATCGTCATTTAGTTCAACTTCGTCTTCATCTGTGCTTCCTATTTTATTTTGGCGCTCTATTTTTTGCACCCATCGAGACATGACTTCATAGTCGACATTGTTTTTCCATCTTAACTTAAGGTCTGTATCATTTTTTGCAAAATCAACTTTGTCGTAATCAGTTTCTAATAAGATATCATTGTCGAATATAAATGGACCTTCTATAATCTCATCAAAATAATTTTCAGCTTTTTTAATACCGTTTTCTAAAATAGGAAGTGAGGCATTAAAGAACTCAAAAGTGCGCGCATTAATTTGATTATCAATCTGAAGCTCATATTGACCTAAAATTTTTAAATCTTCTTGAGTAAGATATCTTTTTGCGCCATCTATTTGCTTGAGATAATTTTTGTAAACTGACTTACTCAATTCATCATCTATTTTTTTGGGTGAAAAATGGACGTATTCAATAACTTGAATGAGGCTTTGTAGTGTCATTGCTTCTTTATCAAGATTGATAGGATCTTTGGGAGACATACCAAAGAAGTAAAACCCTAATAAAGCGACGAATATAAGTGAACTTCTTAATATCATTTTCTTTAAATTTATTGAATTCATAATATGAAAATATAAAATCTATTTAGCAACTGTCCTTAACATGAGAATGCTTATATAGATTTCAAAAGCTTAATTAAAAACCTATTTTTTCACAAAAATATTAAAAAATTGAAACTTTTAACATGAATATAACTTAAAATTTGATAATACATCAAATTAACTACTTAATTCCACCTCGAAATCTCTTTCTTTATTATCTCTTAAAACCTTAATAGATATTTTATCTCCAGCTTTATATTTTTCGAGAATAAGATATACGTCATTGGTGTTTTTTACAGGTTTTTTGTCGATAGACAAAATGATATCTCCGTATATGATTTCTCCATCTTTTGTTTGCTCCAGTGGTTTAAGTCCAGCTTTTTCTGCACCCATACCTGGTGCTATGCCCATAATCATAGCACCTTCGATGTCCCAGCGTTGTGCATACTGTGGTGGTAGCAGCTCCACACCTAGTTTAGGTCTTCTCACTTCTCCATATTTTATCAAGTCCGATACGACCCAATTGACCTCATCTGAAGGTATAGAAAACCCAATACCTGCTGAAGCCCCAGAAGGACTATAAATCATGGTATTGACCCCAATGAGACGGCCCGAACTATCCAACAATGGACCGCCTGAGTTTCCTGGATTTATAGCGGCATCTGTCTGTATGACATCCCTAATAGGCCTTCCTCCTATTGAGGTGATTTCCCTACCTAAGGCACTGACGACACCTGTAGTAAGTGTTTGATCTAGTCCGAAAGGGTTGCCTATGGCATATACAGTTTGACCTACTCGAAGTGTTGAGGACTGACCTAACGGTATCGGTTTTATTTTTTCTATTGGTGCAGATATACGCAATACGGCCAAGTCTTTATTGGGTTCGACGCCCACTATCTCTGCGTCCCAAGTACTTTGGTCAGCTAAAGTAACTTTAAAAGAAGAAGCTTTTTGAATGACGTGAAAATTAGTGATAACATGACCCTCATCATCCCAAATAAAACCAGAGCCTGACCCTGATGGTATTTCTGAAATATCTCGGGACCAAAAATCTCTTCTTTGACTTAAAGTGGTAATATAACACACTGAAGGCGCTGATTTTTCAAATAGATTAATAGTAGCCGCTTCACTATTCGTAAGATAAGTAATAGAATCTATGGCACGTTTATGTGGATGGAGCTCTTCTTTAATTTCTTCACTTTCTTCTATTGTATCCGTATCTTTATTTGCTGGGTAATTTTTGACTAAATAATTGCCTCCAAAGTATCCAGTGAACATCAATCCTGCTACTAACAATAATTTTCCTAATAATTTCATCTGTATATTTTTATAAATTTTAAAATGACTGATTTAAAATGTTTGACTTGCCTATCCCACATGCAGACAAGATGTAGGAATTTACATAAAATACCATCTCAATTTGATTTAAATTTGTCCATGCTTGCTTCAAACCACATTTTTTACAAAACTCTATAATAACAATAATTTATATCAAAATGTGTTAAAATATTTCTTAAAATTTTGCTAAAAAAGTAAAAGAGTAGTCTCTTAATACGAGTTAGAGGGGTCTCATAATTAAATTATTTTGTACAAGGCAAACGTAATTTCTATCTTTTTTTACACAATTAATTTACTTGGTCTAACATTTGTTAATAGAAAACAGTTTAGTTTTTGTATTTTTTTGAATATTTTTAAAATTGTTGGACATTTTCGAACCAAAAGTCCTCAATAAATTGTTATAATATTTATCTTAATCAAAATGTAAAATCATGCAAACAGAAAATTTCGTGTCTATAGCTACTTATTCGGATCATTTAGTCGCTGAATTAATCATCGCAGCATTAGAAAATGAAGGTATAAAAACCTATAAATTTGGTGAACAACACAGTATGCTGCCTACTGAATACATAGAGATAAAAGTACATGAATTAGATGCTGATAGAGCTCGCGAGATTATTGAGGCACAAAATCAAGATTAGCCCAATTCATAGTTTGGCTTAATTAAGCAAATCTTAATAAGAATAATAGGCTTTACCTTAAAAAATAGTAGTTTCTTTTGAGAAAATAATGGTTAGCTTGTGAAATTTTGTTAAGTATTGTGCTTTATGACTTCAGTAGAGTCTTACATTATAGATCTTTTATAATGCGGTCATTAATAACGAAGTGCCAACCACCGCTCTTTAATGCCATATCTAGCATTTTTATGTAATTGTCCTTCTGTTCTTCCGCTTTTTTGAAAAGAGAAGTTTCATAGGCTTTGTTTTCAATAACTTTTTTGGCATTACGCGATATCTCTGTATATTCTTCTGGCTTGAATGAAGCAAATACTCCTTCTTTAATATCAAAATAGTCAATATCATGATCTATGGACAATATTTCTGGTTTTGGCCATTCATTGAGAGTCACTGTTTTGGCTAAACTGTCTATAGTGATATTGATATTTTTAAAGTCATAACCTACAGATACTTTAGCGTTGACACGAAGTATGATTTTTTTTTGGAACAGATTGAAAAAATCATAATCATAGTAAGACTTATGATGGTAGAGTTGAGAAAAATTCCCTTCTACAGCAATAAGTTTTGTGACAGTTTGTATTTTTTCCAAAACGACACTGGTATTATCAGATTTGATAACATCAAACACGGTTTTTTTCAAATACAGATAGGTTACTACAGAAGCTAGTGTAGCGATAAGTAAAACAAAAAGATAAAATTTAATTGAAGATTTGATCATTTTTTTTGTTTTTGTTTGAAATCAATAATATTACTACTCCAATAATAGCTGGAATGATAAGATTAATTAGCCAAAGTGAATAGGTCGCCGTAAGAGCCCAAATTGGGGAAATACCTACGTTTTGCCACACTAAAATAGCTATTTCACCTCGAGCTGGAACACTCAAGAAAGCGGGTAAAGGTATAAGTGTTTGTATTAAATAAATACCTGCCACATGACTAGTTAAAATCCAAAATTCCTTATATAAATCGAGATAATGGAGTAATAGTAAATATTGGGCTAAATAAACACCATATCTTAAAAACGACCAGAATAATACAATGGATAATGAAAGCATGTCACGAGGATAGATTTTTGATACGTTTATCAATAAGTCTTTCCACC
This sequence comes from Saprospiraceae bacterium, assembly GCA_036782555.1. GTDB lineage: Bacteria > Bacteroidota > Bacteroidia > Chitinophagales > Saprospiraceae > OLB9. The sequence goes on along the minus strand of DAIPYV010000024.1, from coordinate 14,591 downwards.
TCGATAAATAGGACCATTGACTCATTTTGACTGAAATTGGCCCTAGATAGAAATATATCGTTATCATTATCACTACCTGAATAAATATAATATTGCCGAACAAAAAAGGTTGAATTAAAATTTCAGAAGTGAGAGGTTTGATGAAATAGTAACTTAATGACAATCCCACGATAATATTAATAAGATTTTGGGAGATACTTGCAGCAAATGTTGAAGTTATTACTTCCGTACTTTTTCCAAGCGGTGACATTAATACACGACCCCCATATTCACCTAAGCGTGCTGGTGTTACCATCCCAAATGAAAGGCCCACTAATATTGACTTTAATGCTTCAATTGACGATAACTTGATAAATGGATTCATCAAAGTTTTCCATTTTAAACTCTCCAAATACCAATTGAGTGGCATCAAAAAAACTAATATAATAAGGAAGTGTATATTGTTTTCCCAATTATTTTTACCCAATAGACTTATAATATCTTGGTTTTGGGCATTTTTTATTTGATAAATCAGCAAAAAAACTATTAGTAATGCTAATAAGTATTTGAAACAGGAAATGAGTTTTGATGAGTTTTTCATACTCGAGCTAATGTACAAAAGTATTAGTACAGTGAAGGATATAAAAAAGAGGTACATATAATATTCTATCTGTACCTACTCTATTTTATAATTTTCATTAAAAATCTTTCAAGCTATGGCTTTTGAACTGTACTTAAGTATATCATCAATGGTTTTCTTTTTGGGCGAAAACATAACTTTAGGCAGTAAATCAAAACCTTTTTTAAGTTCTGTATAAGATGCCATATATGTGCTATCTTCCTCCATGGCAAACTCCATTTCGAGTCTTTCGAAAAGGTCTACTTCTTTAAAAATAAATCGTACAATGTTGTTTTCAGTGTAAGTGTGTGTCATCCACAAGGTTTAGGTCGTTAATTAATTAAATATCAACAGTATAACAAGATATTTAAATTAATTATTGTGTGACTATAAAAATATTTATAAAAATAAATAATTCAAGGGTTGAAAGCATTTTCTATAGTCTAATTGTGTTAGTATACTACCATTTTTGGCTTTAATCGTATAAACCACACCAGTCAAATTGTTCTTTGATAATGTTTTGTTTTTCTAAATTTAGGTAGTCTATAAAGGCAATAGCAGCAGGGCTTAACTTTTTTCCTTTAAGCCAGATCAGGCGCCATTGAGTTGTTATGGGTAAATCTGATATGGGAATAATTTCTAACTCTTTATTTTTAAGTTCATTTTTTATGCCTATCAAAGGCATAATAGAACACCCAAGCCCTGCCAATATCGCCTGTTTGACAGCTTCATTTGATGTGAGTTCGAATTTTTTATTGACCTTAAGGCTGTTAGTAGTAAAAAAGTTTTCCATCATGAATCGTGTTCCAGACCCTTTTTCTCTAAAAATAAAGGGCGTTTCGTTAATGATTTTTCTAATGTCATCAGTTCTGGAAAGATTGTCACTTGTTTTTCCTATTAAGAATAATTTATTAGGAAGTAAAGGGATTTTTTCTATTTGGAGGTTTTCTGGTAGGATAGATATTAATGCAAAATCAACTAGATTATTTTCTAAACTTTCTAATACCTGAGACCTATTAGTTACATCCATTTTGATTTCAACCTCTTTGTGCATGTTGGCAAATCCACTCAAGAAGTAAGGCATAACGTATTTGCCAGTAGATTTTATGGCTATTTTTATTTTTCCAGTTAACAAACCTTTAAATGCTTTAGCTTTAATATTAATTTTACTCACTTCAATGAGTATCGACTCAGCCGCTGCCGCTATTTCATAGCCAAATTCGGTGATATATATCTTTCTACCTACTACCTCAGTGAGAGGTATATCAAATTGGTCTTGAAAATTTTTTAATTGAATTGAAACTGCTGGCTGTGAAAGATGGAGTGCTTCCGCTGCCTTAGTTACACTTTGCGCTTCCACTACTTTTACAAACACTTCAAGTTGATTAAGTGTATATTGCATAAAATTATTTAATATTTTGTATAATAAAAATAAATGTTTATTTATCTATTTTGTTTATACCTTTGCACAAAAATTTGGAAAAATGATTAAAGTAACGATAGCCAAAGGTGATGGAATAGGACCTGAAATAATGGAAGCTACTTTAAAAATACTCAAGTCTGCTAACGCTCAAATTGAGATAGATGAAATCGAAGTAGGAGAAAAGGTATATCTATCTGGAAACACATCGGGAATATCTAAAGAGTCATGGAATAAAATACGCACCAATAAAATTTTTTTAAAAGCTCCAATCACAACACCTCAAGGTGGCGGATATAAAAGTCTCAATGTCACAATGAGAAAATCATTAGGTCTTTATTCAAATGTAAGACCATGTAGGAGTTTTTATCCATATGTGAGTACTAAGCATCCTGTAATGGATGTAGTTATAATTAGAGAAAATGAAGAAGATTTATACGCAGGTATAGAGCACCAACAAACAGATGAAGTCGTACAGTGTTTAAAACTCATAAGTCGACCAGGCTGTGAAAAAATAGTAAGGTATGCATTTGAGTATGCTAAGTGCAATGGACGAAAGAAAGTCACTTGTTTTACAAAAGATAATATAATGAAGCAGACAGATGGACTGTTTCATAGAGTCTTTGATGAAGTATCTGAAGAATATCCGGAAATAGAAACTGAACACTGGATAGTAGATATAGGTGCAGCCAAATTAGCTCAAACGCCAGAAGTATTTGATGTTATAGTGATGCCCAATCTTTATGGGGATATATTAAGTGATGTAGCAGCTCAAATAACTGGATCTGTAGGAATGGCTGGATCTGCCAATATTGGACAAGAATGCGCTATGTTTGAAGCCATACATGGTTCTGCACCAGATATCGCTGGAAAAAATATTGCCAATCCATCCGGATTAATACAGGCATCGGTAATGATGTTGAATCATATAGGACAATCGGATATAGGTAGTCTTATTCACAATGCATGGCTTAAAACTATTGAGGAAGGTATCCACACCGGAGATATATATAAAGAAGGAATTTCTACAAAACGCATCTCTACATATGATTTTGCAGAAACTATAATAAAAAACTTAGGACAGAAGCCAAGCTATCTTAAATCGGTAGAATACTCGTCAAATCTAACCATTACAATACCACCCTATGTTCGGAAGGCGCCGAAGGATAAACAATTAGTGGGTTGTGATATATTTGTTCATTGGAGTGGTAGCGATCCTAATGAATTAGCTCTTCGACTCCAAGAGATCGAGTTAGATGGAGTGCGGTTGGAAATGATTACTAATCGCGGTATTATGGTATGGCCCTCTGGCTTTGAAGAAACCTTTTGTACAGACCACTGGAGGTGCAGATTTATGAAAAATGCAGATTTTTTCTTTAATCATGGCACTATTGTCGCTCTTTTGAGCCATGCTTTAGATTTAGAAATCGAAACTGTAAAAACTGAAAATTTGTACTACATAGATGGACGTCCGGCTTTTTCTTTAGGACAAGGTCAATAATGAATCTCAGATAAAAAATAAAAATTGATGAATATTAGGGAGTTTAGAGTTTTATCATTTTTCGTTTTTGTTTTAAGTTTTGCTATCATCGCGACAAAATGTGATAGTATTATTTATTGTGAGTTATTTAAATGTCTAGCCATCTTTATGTTTTTATTACTTTATAGAGAGCTAACATTTAATATTGAAAAAATAAACCTAGAGAAATGATAGATTCTTTTATTTCTAGATATTAATCTTTAGAATGAGTAAGACAGTAGTCAATTACTATTCTGATCGCACAGTAGCCATTGCTACCCAACATAGCAAAGAACAAGCTATTTCGCCACTTTTATATAAAAAGCTTAAACTACTTTCAATCGTTCCTTATGGTATAAACACGGATCTTTTAGGGACATTTTCAGGAGAAATCTCTAGAGATGGGAGTCCTTTAAATACAGCAAGAAAAAAGTGTGATTTAGCATATGCACTAGGTTTTGATCTCGTTATTTCTAGTGAAGGTTCTTTTGGTCCACATCCAACTATACCTTTTATACATTGTGATGAGGAAATTATTTTAATGAAAGATTATCAAACCGATGAGGAAATACTAGCGAGTCACATCAGTATAAATACTAATTTTTCAGCTAAGGCTATTCAAAGTTTAGATGAGTTGGCTAAATTCTCGGAGGAGGTATTTTTTCCATCGCATGGCATTATCATGAAAGACAAGGATTGTGATTTTAATTATGTAAATAAAGAAATTTTAATCGAGTCTGATTTGGTCAATGCTTTTGAATATTGTATGATGCAATATGGCAACTGTTTTGTTGAAACCGATATGAGAGCGCATAAAAACCCTACGAGAATGCGTGCGATAGAGGAAGTCTGTTGGAAACTTATAGATAAGGTCAAAACACTATGTCCTATATGTTCAAAACCTGGATTTAGTGTGCATGACCAGATACGTGGATTGCCTTGTGCTTTATGTTATATGCCTACAAAATCCATTCATACCCATATATCTGTCTGTCAAAAATGTGGTCACAGAGAAGACAAGACATTTCCAAACAATAAAGAATATGAAGATCCTCAATATTGTGACTTTTGTAATCCATAAATAAAAAAATGATTAAATAGAATGAATGTAGATTTATTAATCGAAAACCTTACCAATCCAGCTTTATTATTTTTTGTATTAGGGATAATTGCAGTGTGCTTTAAAAGCGACTTGGAGATACCGCCTACATCATCAAAATTTATTTCGCTCTACTTACTGTTTGCTATTGGTTTTAAGGGAGGACAAGAATTATCACACGAGGTGTGGACACAAGAAATAGCACACACCATGTTGTTGGGATTAATTTTTGCAGCTGTGATACCCATTTACACATTTTTTATACTTAAAAAAAGGCTGAATGTTTATAATGCAGGCGCCATAGCTGCCGCATATGGATCAGTGAGTGCCGTTACATTTATTACTGCTGCGAGTTATTTGGAAAGTTATGAACTACAGTTGCAAGGTCATTTAGTAGCGGTCATGGCATTAATGGAATCTCCAGCTATCATTATGGGTTTGCTATTAATTTCTTTGTACAATACAGATAAAACTAATGTCATCAATAAGTATCAGGCTATAAAACACTCTTTTACGAATGGTAGTGTTTTACTTATCTTGGGGAGTTTGATTATTGGTTTTGTGGCCAATGAGCAACAAGCTGAAGGTATAAAACCATTTACAAATGATTTATTCAAGGGATTTTTAGCTATATTTTTACTTGACATGGGTATATCTAGCGGTAGAAAATTTAAAGCCTTTTTTTCTTTTGGTTGGTATCCGATAGTTTTTGCAATAGTGATGCCCTTAATCAATGGTAGTCTTTTCACATTATTGAGCAGTTTGGTGACGTCTGATATTTCAGATAGATTTATACTCGGAATTTTGGCTGCGAGCGCATCCTATATAGCTGTACCAGCTGCAATGAAAACTGCAGTACCTCAAGCGGAGGTAGGTTTGTATTTGCCCATGGCTTTAGCGGTAACTTTTCCTGTTATTATTGTTTTAGGTATGCCTATTTATTACGCAATAGCGCAAGCCATTTAATAGTTTTATTTAATACAATAAATCTAAACATAAGTATTTACTTATGTTTGTTATAAATTAATTAAATACAAATAAATTGTTCCATTTAGAACATTGTTTTGAGTTTTTTGTCAAACATTATGTCTTTTATGGACAAAGACTTTCTTAATCACTATTGTAAAATATAAAACAATAAAAATGGTCATATCAAAACCAAACCAAGAGGTCACATTAGTCAACGGTGAATTTAATCCAGCTGAAGCACAAAAAATAATTTGTAGCTCTATTAAAAATCACATAAAAGAAGCCAAAATAGAAAGTATGCAAAAGTGGGTCAGAAATCACGACTATGACTTTAATCACTGTGAGGACATACAAGACCAATTGACTCAGCAAGAGAAAGATATTATGCAATTGATAGAGAGAGCTAGGTTTGAGGGCAAAAATTTAGAAATATCTACCAAAATTATTGTGAAGTTGAGTGATAGCAGTAATTAAAGAAAAGATAGTCAATTGACTTATCTTTAGTTGAGGAATACATTTAAAATTTGGTTTACCTTTAATTATTTTTAGGTTAATCTTAGGGCGTGTTTAGATAGCTAAATTATGGTACGAAGTTATCTAAAAGCGATAAAGCGCCAAGACTCTATATATTTCAGCGTATGCTTTTTCGATATTAGAGAATCATTCGTACAAAAATCCTTCTATATTGAAGGTATTAAATCAAGATACTTATCCATGGATAGGCGTTAGAATATCCACTATTCTGTTTAATATTTTCTTTTTTTTATTTTATATCTTGTATAAAATAATTAAATTTTGGCACAAAAAATTCTTTTGTCTATATTTGTCCTTTATTTCATAAAAAGAGAATTTATGGCCAAAACCAAAAAAGCGACGCCTGTCAATAAGAATAGTTATGTATCTAGTCATTTTAAATGGCACGGATGGTTAGTCTTCTTTTTAGGGATACTTCTGTATGCCAATACATTGACGCACGAATTTACACAAGATGATGCCATAGTCATTTATGACAATATGTACACTACTCAAGGGATAAAAGGCCTTAGTGGTTTATTTACAAAAGATACTTTTTATGGATTTTTTAAGGAAGATGGGAAGGCTAAGCTCGTTTCTGGGGGCAGATATAGACCTTTTACTCCAGCAATGTTTGCTCTCGAGTGGCAAATAATAGGGAAAAAGCCATGGCTCGGACACTTCATGAATATATTTTTGTATGGATTGTTATGCTTTATGATATACAAGGTTATGGTTTCTTTATTTTGTCATAGAGAAGATAGCGACCGTATGAGATATCTTGCGCTAGTTACAGCTCTTTTGTACGCGGCTCACCCTATACATACAGAAGCTGTGGCCAATATCAAGGGTAGGGATGAAATCGTGAGTATGATGGGAGCTATTTTGGCTCTATACGCATTCGTTAAGTATATTGACACCGCCAAGATTAATTATTTATTTTTAGCGGCTGTAAGTTTTTTTATCGGGTTAATGTCTAAGGAAAATACAATCACATATTTAGCTGTCATACCTTTGGCCTTGTATTTTTTTAGAGATTTATCTTTTCTTCAATCGGTAAAAAAATCAGCCTTCTTAGTAGTACCTGTCATTATTTTTTTGATCATTAGGGCATCTATTTTAGGAAATGATTTTGGGGGAACACCTATGGAATTAATGAATAATCCCTTCCTAAAAATTGTAGATGGCAGATATGTTGCGTTCAGTGGAGGAGAAAAGATGGCTACGATAATACACACATTAGGTCGTTATGTACAATTATTGATTTTTCCACATCCATTGACACATGACTATTATCCAAGACATATAGATATGATGACTTTTGGTCAACCTAGAGTTTTGTTGGATGGATTGATGTATATCCTTATGGCCGTCATAGCGGTAAAAGGTTGGGCAAAGAAAAGTATCGTTTCATTTGGTATTTTATACTTTTTTATAACGCTCTCTATCGTATCTAATATCGTCTTTCCTATTGGTACGAATATGTCAGAGAGATTTATGTTCATGCCATCCTTAGGGTTTGCCATGGTACTAGGTTACTTATTGGTCAAGTTGGTCTATGATTATAAAGGTCACACAGCTTTACTTTCAGTTTGTGCTATTATTTTATTGCTTTATGGATCTAAAACAGTAACGCGCAATCAAGTATGGGAAAGTGATTTCGAGCTATTTACCACAGATGTTCATACATCAAGAAACAGTGCCAAAGTCCTCAATGCTGCGGGTGGTTCACTTGTGGATAAATATGGACAAAATGAAAACAAGGAAGTAAGAGAAAAACACTTGGTTCAAGCAATGGAATATTTAGACAGAGCAACAGAAATACATCCTACTTACAAAAATGCGTACCTTCTCAAGGGGAATGCACACTTTTTTATAGGCAGTTATGAAAAAGCCGTGGAGGCCTATGACACCGCATTGAAAATAGATCCTAATTTTTCTGATGCTTTAAAAAATCAAGCCATTGCGCTAAGAGAGGCTGGAAAATATGCTGGCGAAAAGCAAGGAGATATGACAAAAGCCACTCTCTATCTTGAAAAATCTTACCAAATGGCTCCACAGGACATGGGGACGGTGCGTTTATTGGGCGTGTTGAATGGCGTAAAGGGCAATCATCTTGAAGCATTTAAGTTTTTTAAAGCTGTTTCGGACGCTCAGCCTGAAAATGCCAATGCTTATTTAGATTTGAGCACAGCATACCGAAACCTAGGAGATCAGGAAAACGCAGAAAAATATTTTCAGAAAGCGATAAGTTTAGATCCTAATATCTTAAAATCTCAATAATAAATAGAAAGGAAAGACAAAATTTAAGGGCAAGTTAGATTCATTTAATTTTAAATTATTATTTTGGATTTTAGAAATATTTAAAATTAACTTTTGAACTTATATAAAAAACGGCATAATGACCAAATTATGTTTTAATAAAAATATAAATATGTTATAGGGAACTTGGATTGTGTAACGTAAGATACTATTTTCTTTTGCTGAAAATTTTGACAATTCATATATTTGTTCAATATTTGCATTTTAAAAACAAATTTCACCACTAAAAACGTAATATTTGATGAAGAAGATAGGTATTTTACATGGCAAGGAAGACACTTTTCCAAAGGCATTCGTAGATAGAGTTAATTCTAAGAAACCACGGGGTATAGTCGCAGAACCTGTCTCTATAGATGTCTTAGAGCAAGCTGACCCTTCGGAGTACGCAGTTATAATAGATAGGATATCTCAAGATGTACCTTTTTATAGAGCATATTTAAAAAATGCAGCTATGACAGGCACCGCAGTCATCAATAATCCATTTTGGTGGAGTGCTGATGAAAAGTTTTTTAACAATTGTTTGGCGAAAAAAGTGGGCGTGCCTGTGCCTAACACTGTTCTTCTTCCGTCGTATGCCATGCCAGATGATACTTCAGAGCAGTCATTTAGAAATTTAAAATTTCCAATGGACTGGCAGAGAATATTTGACTATATAGATTTTCCAGCATACATGAAGCCGTTTTCGGGTGGCGGATGGAAAAATGTATATAAGGTGAATGATGCTGATGATTTGTGGGTAAAACATGCTGAAACAGGTCAATTAGTAATGATGTTGCAAGAAGAAATCGTATTTGATCACTATTTCAGATGTTATTATTTGGCGGGAGATAGAGTACATATCATGCCATATGAACCAAGAAATCCGCATCATCTTAGATATGTGGTAGAAAACCCAACACAAGATCAAAAGCTTTTAGCAAAGGTCAAAGACTATACTATAAAATTGTGTCGGGCATTAGGTTATGATTTCAATACAGTAGAGTTTGCCGTACGTGATGGAATTCCCATAGCCATTGACTTTTGTAATCCAGCTCCAGATGCGGATATACATTCTGTAGGTCAGACCAATTTCGATTGGATAGTAGAAAACGCAGCGGAAATGGCCATAGAAAAAGCCAAAAATCATAAGGATAAGCAAATGAATTTGACTTGGGGATCTTTTATTAGTGATCAATTCGTTGGTCCACAACCTATCTCAAGAGCAAAAAAAGGAACAAAATAATTTTTTGAGCGTTTGAATACGTATTTTGAAATATAAGAAATGGAGCAAAAACTGAAATTAGCCATATTGGATATGAATGAGGGCCGTCCTAATCAAGGCATGCGTTGTATAAGGGATATCTCAGCTATGTATTCTAGTGTTTTTGATATAGATGAGTTTGATGTAAGAAGCAATAATGAAGTGCCTGGGTTAGATTATGACGTGTACATATCTAGTGGCGGCCCTGGTGACCCTATGGATGGTAATGGGATATGGGACAAAGCGTGGTATAATCTTGTAGGAGATCTTTGGCAGCATAATGAAAACAATCCTTTTGAGAAAAAGTATATGTTTTTTATTTGTCATTCATTTCAGATGGCATGTCATTATTTTGAGTTAGCGACGTTAGCACCACGCAAATCCACTTCCTTTGGTATAATGCCTATTCATCAGACTAAGTTTGGTCACAATGATCCTATATTTAGTCATTTGCCTGATCCATTTTATGCCGTGGATAGTCGTGATTATCAGGTGATTCAGCCAGACTTGGATGTATTTAGGATGCACGGCGCCAAAATATTGGCATTAGAAAAGATACGAACCCATGTAGACTATGAGCGTGCTATTATGGCTGTAAGATTTTCTGACGAGTTTATAGGTACTCAGTTTCATCCAGAGGCAGACCCGATAGGGATGAAAATTCATTTTGAAAAAACAGAAATAAGGGAACAAGTCATCAAGAATTTTGGTCAATCCAAATATGATAGTATGATGGAACAAATAGATGATGAAGATAAAATAGAATTGACACATGCAACGATTTTGCCTAAATTTATTGAAAATGCCATTGATTCTATTTACGAAAAAAATGCAGTACTGGTATGATATCAGAGCTAAGAAAACAATTTAATTCGAAGTTTAGTGTAGAAAAGTATGAGGAGTTTCGTAAGGAAGTTGCTCAAGTTTATAATCTTGCCCCTACTTTTAGAGAGGCTGAGAGTCCATTTTTTATACCTAAATTACTTAAAGATAGGCTTTTTGAAGCTTGCGCCCAGATATCTGAAGTCATACTCAGGCCTGATATAAAAGAGATTACTCAAGGAGCGCTCTTTGATGAGACGCTTATAGTACCGAATGAAGATGAACACACCACATTTTTACAAATGGATTTTGGTATTACACTAGATTCAGAGGGTTATCCAATGCCTCAATTGATCGAGGTTCAGGGCTTTCCATCGGTGTATTTTTTTCAATATTTAGTGAGCGAGCTGTATAAAAAGTGTTATGATTTGCCAGACTATCTTACGAGCTATTTTAATGGCTATAATCCGGAGACGTATAAGCAATTGTTATATGATGTCATTGTTAGCAACTGTGATCCTAAGCATGTAGTTTTATTGGAGATAGAACCAGAGAAGCAGAATACGTATATAGATATGGCTAGCACCTCAGCTGAGTTGGGTATTCCTGTATTATGTATCACTCAAGTAATAAAAGAAGGCCGTCAACTCTACTATCTTAACGGTGAGGGTGAAAAAATACAAATTCATCGTATATACAATCGGGTTATATTTGATGAGCTTCATCAAAGACCTGATTTAAGGTACGATTTCAGTTTTACGGATGATTTAGATGTGAAATGGGTAGGTCACCCCAACTGGTTTTATCGCATTAGTAAGTATCTTATGCCTTACCTCAAAAACAAATACGTTCCGGAAACTCACTTCTTGAACGAACTCACTGAAATTCCATTAGATTTAGAAAATTATGTACTGAAGCCTTTGTTTTCTTTTTCAGGCTCGGGTGTCATCATAGATGTCCTACCTGAAGACATCACAAACATTGAGGACAAACATAACTATATCCTACAACGTAAGGTAATCTATGAGCCCGTCCTCCAATCACCCAACGAACCAGTTAAAGTGGAAATCCGAATGCTGATGATATGGCCTGACCATGATTCAGAACCAATGATTATAAATAATCTTGTACGTCTTTCAAAGGGTAAAATGATAGGTGTGAAATATAATAAAGATAAAGATTGGGTAGGAGGCAGCGTGGGATATTATGATGGGAGAGAGTAATTATGTAATACAAGAGGTTTCTTTAGGATTAACATAAAACTAGTTCAAAAAATGTCTTCATACCATTCGGTTTAACTATTTGTAATCTTAGTTGGGTCGTCATTTCGAAGCAAACATCTTATTCATAACCAAAAGATGCGGTAAAGTAATAATAGATATAAAAATAAAAAGTATGGGCAGCGGGTCCACATGCATCATATAGTTTGACCAAATGAATGCTGATAAACTCATAAAAAATATAGCCAACAGCGTAAAAGGCAGAGCTGCCACCCAAAGCTGTCCAAGCGAATTCTTTTTATCAAGAAAATCAGACATGTGGTCAAATGTATTTAAAGAATGCCATCCACCAAAATAAAATGCAAAAGCTGGCAAAAGTGGAAGAAAATAAATTAAAACTAGAATGAGACCCAAATGTATCCATTTCATTTTTGACCACTGTAGTGGTTCATATCTCAGAGCAACAAAACTATTAAAAATGAGAACGGCTAGAAGAGTTACATAGATATGCATTGAATTGCTAACCGCCCAATTCCAGCTATTGTAAGCTAAGACATTTTCTTGAGTAATACGAAGTATAAGATCAGCTGTAAAGAGGGGTTCTCGCATTAGGATAAAAAATAATATCAAAGAGCCCAATACTATTTGACTAATTTTCCAAAGTGGGTGTTTAGGGGCTGGTTGCATGTCAGATTCGCCAAAGTGCCAAGCGGACAAAACTAGAAAAAGAGCAAGACTTAATGCAGGCATGAAAAACCAAAGCAAAGCATATATTAAGATTTGAGTAATGTATTTAACAAGAAAATGAACCATAGAAAAAGACCTACGCTGTTTTTCAAGGTATTTTTGTTCTATTAAGTGGTCAATAGCTCCATGAGGGACGCCTACAATAATAACAAAGATGCCAAAAAAAATGTAATCAAAAACTAGGACATATTTTGCATTTAATAAATGCATGAGTGCAAGGATGAAACCAATGATAATTGCAATTTCACGCGGGTGATTTATTATACTATCTATTGTCTTTCTATACATTTTGTGCCTTACTTAATATGATATTTTCGTTTTTGGATAAGTTTTTAGTTTTATTTGTCAGACGGTAATAGAGTGCTTTTAAAAAAATAGCATAGGGTAACTTGGCAAAAATTTTTGCTTCCTCCCAAATATTGGTTTTCTGTTCAAGAAATCTCAAGATGAGTTCTATTTTTTGATTTCGAAACAGCTGAGTAAAGATGAGTTCGCATTTTTCAGGATAGTTATGGATAATCCACAAAAGAAGGGAATCATAAAAACCAAATCTACCCATTTCATTAAAACGCGTTGCTTGGCCATTATTAAAGTAGGCTTTTGCCAGCTCTTTACTATCCAGATGTATGCGTTTGAAAGCATATCCTGTCGTAGATTTTACCATACCTGCCAATGTGCCTAAATTTATTTCACCATTTTTACCCATCAAAGAGAAAGCACCTTGTTGCATAGGAATTTGACCAAACTCCTTTTCTAATATTTTGTAATTTATGTTATAATGTTTAGAAATATAACTTTCAATTTCTACATCATAGACTGTCATTGGGTAGGGTTGTGGACCAAAATAGGTTAATTCAATAAGGGCATGCTTGTCAGAAATGGGGAGCACGTACATAAATTTGCATTCCCCATTTTGAGAGGGTGTAAAATCCATTAAAATAGCGTTATTGGGATCAAAGATTGATTCATCAGTTTTTATAAACCAGCCACGAAAGTGTTGCCAAAGATCAATTTTTGGTTTTTCGCCCAAAAAAACACTATTATAAATTGTTGAGGCCTTGTGTACATCGTTTTCTGAAGTGATAATAAAATTTCCAGCGGATCCCGATATCTGGGTAACAGGATCTTTTATGTAAGTAATATTCTTGTGTAATTCTAAGAATTCATAGTTGAAGTAGTCAAAAAATGACGAACCAGGGATGTAATAATATTTAAAATTTTTTAGATTTTCACTTTTTTGACTTTCACTTGACTTGAATGTGAGATTGCTCCATGATTTTCTTACCAGTTTGAGTATTTCTGCTTCTTCACTATTATCCCAAAAGCACCAAGAACGCTGATTCTCATGCCCATCTCCAAGTAGTAAAACTTTTTTTGAGGAAAAATCTTGAAACTTAGCAAGTTCATACAATAGCATAAACCCAGCACATCCATCACCGATAATAATCACGTCATACTGTGTTTGTGCTTGATTTATCACTTGTCGCAAAAAATTTTGGCCTAAACATAAAATGACCTAAATAGTTGTTTTGTATTTAATAGTTTTTAAGCTGAGCCTAATTAAAATAGGCTAAATATTAATTACTTCTAATAAATCTTATAGCCATTTGATTAATGTCTATGAGTCCACAATATAAATTAGATATTATGACTGATAATTAAAAAATGTTAAAGTTATCAGTCTCAGAACTACCTAAAATCATATAATTTTATGTCAAATATGAGGACTGTATTGGGCGCAATTCTTCCAGTTCCTCTACTGCCATAAGCGTATCTTGAGGGAATTAAAAGTCGTCCCTCTCCACCCTTACCAAATCTAGGAAAGCCTATTTGCCACCCTTCAATGACTTGCGATAGAGGGAATTCTATGTTTTTATTTTCGTCAAAGACTTCACCATTTAATAAGTAACCTTTATAATCACATCTTACAATGTTGAGTATTGAAGGTTTTTCGGCATTACCGGGGTTATCGACAATATAGTAAACACCTTGTGCAGTTTTTTCAGCTTCTAAATTGTTATTGGCAAGATAATCTTCAATTAGTTTTATATCACGATTAAACTGTTCTTCTGAGTTAACATTGTCTTTACTGCATGAAGCTAAAAAAATTAAAGCTACAATG
>DAIPYV010000023.1:24811-26799 GCA_036782555.1 Saprospiraceae bacterium | reverse complement strand
TGGATTAACTAAGAGATTTAATCTGATTTTTAAATTTTTGTCATGTGCTTAGAAATTGATTCATATTTTATTGAGGATGGATTTTCTATACAAAGCGTTGAAAAACGAAGATCAATTAAAACTCGCTAATGAAAAGTTTGACAAACTAAACCATTCAGATGTATGGGAAATCTATGAATGGGAAGAAAATTATAGATTGCAAGACTATTCACGTACTAGCTCATGCAAACTAAATTTGGACCCTGTAAATGAAGGCTATTTTACCTTTAAAGATTTCTTACCTAATCTCCGCTTTGCTGTTTATGTACATACCGAATTTTTAAAGTATGTAAAAAATAAGGATTTTGCTTTTGATGTTACTGAAGAAATTAGAAAAGATACTTTACTTGAAGATATCGAAGACGAGTGGTATTGGGAAGAATGGAGGAAAAATGCATTTGATAAATTACAAAGTGACAGTAATGAAGAATAATAAGTCCTTTATTTTATTGGAACATCAAAACTATTTCTTTTCTAGGTATAATTACCTAACTTTACACCCTTGCCCCTCGCCCCACATCAACGCACAAAGCTATCCCAATTCTCTCTGCTGACCCATTGGATTTGAGTTTGATAGACTTCTTCAAATTCTTTGTCTATTTTGAATTTTTTGCGGGTGCTCCACTTAAATTCATAAGCGGTTATTTGGCCATTACTGTCTTCTACGTAGTCTATCTCGCGCTGTGTGGTGGTGCGCCAAAAATAGGGTTTGACCATACGCTGTGTATAGGCATTGTATTTCATACGCTCGGTGATTAAAAAATTTTCCCACAGCTGTCCTATATCGTTGCGTAGGTGCAGAGGCTGAAGGTTGCCTATCACCACATTGCGGATGCCATTGTCGTAAAAGTATATTTTTTGATGGGTCTTGATTTCATTCCTCAGGTTGCGACTGAACGAGGGCAACTTATAAATGACAAAGGCTTGACACAGCATATCAATGTAGTGGCTAACAGTATTTTTGTCGGCACCTACGAGTTGTGCTATTTCATTATAGCTCACTTCGCTCCCTACTTGATAGGCCAGCGCCCTGATGATTTTGTCCAATAGCTCGGGCCTTTTGAGCGCATTCAACTCAAATATATCTTTAAATAGGTAGCTCGAAGCTAGAGACTTAAGTATTTCCACTTGGTCTTCGGGATTGTTGAGGACATCAGGGTACATACCGTAGATCAATCTAGATTCGAGCTGTTTTTGTGCCTTGAGAAGGCCGTGCCTGCCTACATATTCTGACCACGCTATGGGAAAAAGTGAAAATTCCCACTTCCGGCCTGTGAGTGATTCTTTTATCTTTTTGTTCAAATCCAAAGATGAAGAACCCGTCACTAATACTTTAATGGTTTTTATTTTGTCATGAATGATTTTTAAGGCATCACCGATATGAGGTATTTTTTGAGCCTCGTCCACAAACAAAAATTTATTATCACCGATATAGGTCTTCAGTTTTTCTGTGTTGATGTCTTCAAAGAAGGCGCGGTCGGCCATATCATCACCATTGAGCTCAAGATAGGTCTCTTTGGAAAGTATTTCTTCTATGAGAGAAGTCTTTCCTACCTGCCTGGGTCCTATGACTATCACTATTTTTTTATCTTTAAATCTATTTTTTATATTTTCCTGAATATCTCGGCGGTACATCATCTAATATTTGCCACAAAAGTAGGTAATTATTTTCAATTTTGGTCAACTTATTCACCAAATTATATGTAATATGGTAAATAAACTCACCAAAATAGATATAATTTAGTGAATGAACTCACCAAAATAGATGTAAATTGGTGAGTTAACTCTCCAAAATTGATATAATTGGGTGATTAAACTCACCATATTCTAGATAGAATTATTATTTATTAACATTTTTGGTCTTATTCTAAAGTCCACCTCAATTATATTCTACATTCTTCTCTATTTTCATTCCCATTGCATGCATAAAAATTGTAAAATAGGATTAT
>DAIPYV010000023.1:0-24711 GCA_036782555.1 Saprospiraceae bacterium | reverse complement strand
CTCCCACGGCCAATTCTAACTTGGCATTTTTGGATAGAAATCTGGGATTAGGTCAAAGATGGGGTCTCGAAGGGTATTTTGCAGAGATAGAATGGAAACTTATCATACGACATAAGCGGACAAGATATTATCTTTTTATGAGTGGTTTGTTTTTGTTTTATGGCTTGTTGTATTACGGAGATGCTGTGGAGAAAGACTATCCGTTCATGTTAGTCTTGGTTGCATTGATGTTGATGACCAATTTTACAAGCCAGTATGCCACCAATTTTTTCAGTTGGAATTCCGCATTTTTTGAGTTTTACTTGACAAAACCTTATGGTTTGAGAGCTTTGCTTCAAGGCAAATTGATATTGTTAAAGTATTTGATAGTCTTAATATTTATTCTTTGTTTACCTTATTTATATTTTGGGTGGCAAGTTTTAGCAGTCCATTTAGCTATGGCGTTTTTTGCAATGGGAGTGGCCATTTATTTGTTTTCTTGGTTAGGTATTTCCAATTCTTTTAAAATAGATTTGAGCCAAAGTGGTACAGCTCATGGAAATGGTTTAGGTATTTTAGGGGCAATTATACTTTTTGGACTGGTATCATGTATTGTTTTGATTATTTTTACTTTTCAATATTTAGGTTGGAAATATTTGGGATATACTTTCGTAGGCATGTTGGGCTTCGTTGGCGTATTATTATTCTCTAAAGTAGCAGACTTATTAAATCAAAAAGCCCAACGAAAAAGATATTATATCATTGACCAATTTAATAAAAAAACTTAACCACTCATAGTATGATAAGATACTCTATTGAAAACCTTAAGAAATCCTTTTCTGGTCAAGTCGTCATAGATATTCCGCAATTAGAGATAGAGGCCGGCATGTGTATTGGTGTGGTAGGACACAATGGAGCCGGAAAAACGACACTATTTCGATTGATGTTGGACTTGCTCAAAAGAGATAGTGGCAGCATCATATTTGATGGTAAAGATATAGAGACAAATGAAGATTGGAAAAATTATACGGGCGCTTTTATTGATGAAAATATGCTTTTGGGATTTTTGACACCTGACGAATTTTTCGAGACTTTGCGTCAACTGTACGGAATGTCTAAGGAGCAACTTAGATTAAAATTAGATATGTTTTCCTATTTATTTAATAATGAATTGGTCGGTCAGAAGAAATATATCCGTGATCTATCCAAAGGAAACATCAAAAAAACAGGTATTGCAGCAGCCTTGATTCATGAGCCACAGGTTGTGTTTTTGGACGAACCTTTTGAGAATTTGGATCCTATGTCACAGGTCAATTTACAAAATCTATTTAATCAACTCAAAACTGAAACCGAAACTACCTTTATAGTGACGAGTCATAACATAACGCACATCACTGAGATGTCTGATCGACTTTTAGTCTTAGAACATGGTCAAGTCGCCTTGGATATTCGCGAAAGGACAGCTATGAAAAAACGGTTGGAGGCTTTTTTTATTAAGTAAATTTAAGTCATCCCTAGATTTGATAAACACTCTAATACATCAAAAAAGTTATATTTATTATTTATTTATTATTTTATGTTAATTTTTGTTAAACAAAATAGTTACTTTCGCACTTTATTTTATTGACAGTAAGAATTATTAACAGTAAATCCTTAACTTAAAACATAGAAATCATGAGTGTATTAACTGATTTTTTAAGACATGAAAAAGCGACACCTGAAAGAATATTATTTCATCAGCCGTTAGATACTTCCAAAAAGACTTGGACTTACGCTCAAGCCGGCAAAGAAATTCGTGCCATTGCAGCTGGACTTCAGAGTTTAGGACTGAAGCCAGGAGACCATGTGGCCTTGATTTCAAAAAACTGTGCAGAATGGATAATGGCAGAAATTGCTATCATGATGGGAGGCTACGTGTCCATTCCTCTTTATCCTACATTAGGTGCCAAAAGCATTGAGCCCATTTTGAAACATTCAGATAGTAAAGCTGTCATTTTAGGGAAATTAGATGATTATTCAAGTCAAAAAGACGGAATTCCAGCTGAAATATCCAAAATAGGTATCAAAGCATATGGGATTGAGGAGACTTACACTTGGGAGGATTGGGTACAGAATATGTCGTCAACAAACTATATACATGAATGGAAAAGGGAGGATTTGCAGACGATTATATATACTTCAGGTACTACCGGTAATCCTAAAGGTGTGATGCATGCCGTAAGCCATTTTGAAGATACAGTAAGGGTAGCTATTACTGAATTAGATATAAATCCTAATAAACCTGCACGTATGCTTTCATATCTGCCACTGAGTCATATAGCTGAACGCGTAGGTATTGAAAATATTGGAATGAGTTTAGGTGCAGAATATTATTTTGCACAATCTCTAGATACTTTTGCAGCCAATTTGGCTGAAGCCCAACCTACTCTCTTTTTTGCAGTACCACGTATATGGGCCAAGTTTAGAGAAAAAATAGAAGAAAAATTACCACCGTCTAAGCTCAATACTTTACTTAAAATCCCTATTCTCAACAATGTCATACGAAGCTCTATTCAGAAAAAATTGGGGTTAAAATCAGCAACCCACATTTTTAGTGGAGCGGCACCTATATCTGTAGATTTGTTACAGTGGTTTGACAAATTAGGTATAACTATACTGCAAGCCTATGGTATGACAGAAGATTCTGTTTATGCGCATTTCAATAGAAATAAAGCCAATAAATTTGGAACAGTAGGTATTCCTTTTAAAGGTATGGAGGTAAAAATAGATGTCGGCAGTGGGGAAATTAGGGTCAAGAGTCCAGGAAATACTCTGGGATACTATAAAGAGCCAGGTATTACGGCTGAGCTTTTTGATGAAGATGGCTACCTCAGAACAGGGGACATAGGTGAACGCGATGCTCAGGGGTTTTTGACCATCACTGGAAGGGTAAAAGACCAATTCAAAACGGATAAAGGTAAGTATATCGCACCTGCACCTATAGAAATGATGCTTTTGGCCAATACGGACATAGAAGGAGTGTGTGTGGTAGGAATGGGCGTGCCACAACCTATTGCACTTGTGGTGCCCTCAGCGTCAGGACTCGGTAAAACAAGGGAAGCCTTGGCCTCAAGTCTCACCGCTTCTATCAATGAGGTCAATAAAAAACTTGAATCTTTCGAAAGGATAGAAAAAGCCGTGGTAATGAAAGATGCTTGGACAGTTGAAAATAACCTCATGACCCCGACTATGAAGGTAAAAAGAAATGAGGTTGAAAAAATTCATCAGTCTAAATACGTTCAGTGGTACGGAATGCAAGATAAAATCGTTTGGGAAAGTTAATGTTTTTATAAATATAACTGAAATATCTTTAAGATTTGTATTTTTGCAACATGATTGCAACAAATAACTTATCGTATCAATATCCTGGAGGCAATAAGATAATATTTCCTGACATGAATTGTCAACAGAATGATATCTTATTGCTTTTGGGTTCTTCAGGTGTGGGTAAAACGACACTTCTCCATCTTTTGGGTGGTATTTTGGACACACAAGAAGGTAGTGTCACTATAGACGGTCAGGAACTTTCGTCTATGAGTGGGGCACAAAAAGACCAATTTCGAGGTAAAAATATAGGTATCGTCTTTCAGCAAAACCATTTTGTAGCGGCACTTAATGTCTTAGAAAACATTCTGTTAGCACAGGGATTTGCTGGTCATAATATAGATAAAGGTAAGGCGATAGATTTATTGGCTCGTGTCAATATGGGCCATAAGGCCTCAAGTGCCATCAATGATCTTAGTCAAGGTGAGAGACAACGTGTGGCTATAGTACGTGCTCTCATCAATCAACCCAAAGTTATTTTGGCAGACGAACCCACATCAGCTCTGGACGACCAAAACTGTTTTGAAGTTTTATCTCTTTTGGAGGAGCAAGCCAGAGCCGTAGGTTCTGCACTAGTGGTTGTCACCCACGACACAAGACTGAAAGACAAAATTGCTCATCAAGTGACATTATAGTATGTTAGAATATCAATAACAGTACGTCGTGTTCACAAAAATATTAAAATATGAATATCCTAAAATTAGCTTGGAAAAACATCATAAAAAATCCGCTTAATCTATTGATGAGCATTATCCTTTTTGGATTAGGTGTGGGTTTGATTTCTTTCCTTTTATTGTTCAATACTCAACTTTCCGAAAAGTTTGATAAAAATCTAGCCGGTATAGATTTAGTAGTAGGCGCTAAAGGAAGCCCTTTGCAGCTTATACTTTGTAATATGTACCATATCGATAACCCAACTGGTAACATCAGCATAAAACAGGCAGCACCCTTGCTTAGAGATTTACACCCATTGATTGAGACAGCAATACCATTATCATTAGGAGATAATTATCAGCGGTATAGGATAGTCGGTACTAACTACGATTTTTTGGGCCTTTATGAAGCTTCAGTAAATGAAGGCCAACTTTGGAAAGAGGATTTTGAAGTAGTCATTGGTAAAAGTGTGGCAGATGAATCGGGTTTGAAAATTGGAGATAAATTTTCAAGTGCGCACGGATTTGGTGATGATGAACATGTACATGATGAAGTCGCTTTTGAAGTGGTAGGGATACTAGGTGCAACAGGTTCAGTTATAGACCAACTCATCATGACCAATACAGCATCTGTATGGCTAGTACATGATCATGGACACGATGAGGAGGACCATGAAAATCCCACCATAGATCAGGATATCGAAAAAAATTCAAATGCCGACCTCCTCCAATACCCAGAAAACGAAGTCACTTCAGTGTTGATAAAATATAAAAATAAGAAAAACTTCCAGACGCTCAACTTTGCGCGTAATGTCAATGAAAATACAGAAATGCAAGCCGCATCTCCTGCCATAGAGATCAATAGATTATATAATATGATAGGTTTAGGCACAGATATGTTGCGTTATTTGGCTTTATTGATAGCCATAGTATCAGCTTTGAGTATCTTTATTTCTTTGTTTAAAAGTATGCGAGAGCGCCGTTACGAACTGGCTCTTATGCGTGTCTTGGGTGCTAGTAGAGCCAAAGTATTTGGTTTGATAATACTTGAGGGATTGATTTTAGCGGTGTTGGGTTATGCCATCGGAACGCTTATTAGTCACTTAGGTATGGAATGGGCGGCAGAGTATCTTAAAGCTGATTTTAGATATAGTTTCACCGGTATGACTTTCCTTAAGGAGGAATGGTACGTATTGGGTTTGTCACTTTTGTTGGGAGTTATAGCTGCATTGATACCGGCTATTCAGGCCTCTCGTACGGATATTCATGAAACACTGTCAGTAAATTAGGAGACCAAATGATTTTGGTTGACTCAAAGGCATCCCACCACTTCCCGATCAAAATCTAAACCTGTCAAATGACTGGATAGCAATGGGTGAGATCGAAAACATTTTTGATATAAATTTCGTTTAGTTTTTCAGAATACGTAAATCATTAATGAATAAAAATATTTTTACATTATTTTTGTTGTTAGGCTTCATATTAAGTTTTAGTGAAGTGATGACACAAAATTTGATACCAAAAGAACCCACATGGAAGACTTTGTCAAAAATAAGTTTTAAAAAGCAATTTGATGAGTATTTAGGATTTAAAGTGGATATGCCTGTTTTTCATGATGAGGTCAAAGCCATGGAAAATAAAGAAATCACATTGAGAGGCTATATTATTCCTGTAGAAGGGTATAAGTCCCACAAAGAATTCATATTTTCAGCCTTTCCTTATGCAAGTTGTTTTTTTTGTGGTGGCGCTGGGCCAGAGACAGTCATGGAAGTATTGGCTACAGAACCCATAAAATACACTACAGATCCCATCGTAATCAAAGGTAAACTCAAACTCAATGATAAAGATATCAATAGCTTGATGTACAAACTGGTAGATGTGCGTAAAGTTAAGTAAGATCTATTGAGTCGTATCATAAATGGTGTCAATATTGTCCAGTTTTTGTCCTAGTTAAAAATCATAAAAATTAATTGCATCTCTACTTAAACATATTACATAATTATTGGGTTTTGTTATTCTAAATTTAATATTTTATATATCCATTTATGAATTTCAAAACTCCCAAATCCGTTCAAGAAATAGCATCGAGATTTAACCTTCAGATTAAGGGTGATACCCAACAAATAGCACAGGGTATAAACGAAATACATAAAGTCCGAAAAGGTGATGTCACCTTTGTGGATGTAGAGAAATACTATAGCAAATCACTGAATTCAGATGCCACAATTATACTCATTAATAAAGATATAGAGTGCCCTGAAGGTAAAACACTTTTAATAACTGAAGATCCATTTGTGATTTACAATCAATTAGTCTGGGAAGAACGTCCAATGACCTACCTTGAGTCAAATAGAGGTGAAAATCTGGTCATAGGTGCAGGAACAGTCATCGAGTACGGCGTGGTTATTGGTCACAATGTCACTATTGGTAGAAACTGTCATATTCAACCAGGCGTATTTATTGGTGATGGTACCATAGTAGGAGACGATGTTGAAATACAAGCTGGGGCACTCATAGGTACAGATGCGTTTTACTATAAAAAAATCAATGGACAATACCATAAATGGCGCTCTGGTGGTAGGGTCATTATAGAAGATAGGGTAGAGGTAGGCGCTGGGTGCACGCTTTCACGTGGTGTATCTGGTGAAACAGTCATAGGTGAAGGCACAAAGTTAGATTGTCAGGTGCACATTGCACATGGTGCAGTTATAGGTAAAAATTGCCTCATAGCTGCTCAGTGTGGTGTCGCTGGAAAGACTATTATTGGGGATAATTGTACCATTTACGGTCAAGTGGGCATAGCACAAGCCATCACTATAGGACACAACACAGTCATTTTGGCCAAATCGGGTGTGTCTAAAAGCTTGGAAGGTGGTAAAACCTATTTTGGAGCACCAGCGCAGGAAGCTAGGGCTTTGTATAAAGAACAAGCGGCTCTCAAGATGTTATTAAGAAAGTAGGTGATGGCTTATTCCTGCCTTATGACATTTAGGACCATTGATGGCTGTGATGAAAATCGTAAATAGAATCTATTACCTAAAAGGTACTAGAGCCTCCAATTTGCCGCTCGCCAAAAAGTAAAAAGCCACATCCTATATAGTAAAGGATGTGGCTTTTAAGTTATAATTCGAATTTAAATATTACCTATCTAGCAAATGCTGTTGCTCTTTTTTCCCTGATTACAGTAACTTTAACTTGTCCAGGATACTGCATTTCGTCTTGGATTTTTTGCGAAATCATGAAGGCCAAATCATCCGCAAATTGGTCTGATACTTTATCAGACTCAACTATAACTCGAAGTTCGCGACCAGCTTGAAGCGCATATGCTTTTTGGACACCATCGTAAGCCAAGGCCAATTCTTCTAATTCTCCAATACGTTTTAAGTATGATTCTAATATTTCTCTTCTTGCCCCAGGTCTTGCACCCGATATGGCATCACATGCTTGTACTATAGGTGAGATAATATTATTCATCTCTATTTCATCATGGTGAGCACCTACGGCATTAAGGATCACTGGATGTTCTTTGTGTTTTTCACACATTTCCATACCTAAGAGAGCATGAGACAATTCTGAATCTTCGTCAGCCACTTTACCTATGTCATGGAGTAACCCCGCTCTTTTAGCCAATTTAACTTGTTTTGCATTAAGACCTAATTCAGCCGCCATAGTGGCGCATAAATGTGCTGTTTCTATAGAATGTTTTAATAGATTCTGACCATAAGATGACCTAAATCTGAGTCGACCCACCATCTTAACTAAATAAGGAGACAAGCCATGAATATCCAAATCAATAATGGTTCTTTCACCTATTTCGCTGATTTGTTCATCCAATTGTTTTTTGACTTTAGCTACTGTTTCTTCTATCTTTGCTGGGTGGATACGGCCGTCGGCTACTAATTTTTTAAGCGCCAAGCGACACAATTCTCTTCTTATAGGGTCAAAACTGGAGATAACTATAGCTTCAGGAGTATCGTCTACGACTATTTCTGCACCTGTAGCAGCTTCGAGAGCTCTGATATTTCTTCCCTCTCTACCTATTATTTGACCTTTTATTTCATCTGACTCTAGGTTGAATACGGATACTGTATTTTCTATGGTATATTCTGCACACATCCTTTGGATAGACTGAATGACTATCTTTTTGGCTTCTTTGTTGGCATTACTGTGAGCCTGAGTTATTGCTTCTTTCTCAATGGCCATGGCTTCATTTTGAGCTTTGGCTTTTACTGCTTCGAGAAGTTGATCTTTAGCTTGGCTTTCTGTAAGCCTAGCTATAGTTTCTAATTCCTTGATAAAGCGTTCATTGGCTGTATCAAGTTCTTCTTTTCTCTTAGCTACTATTTTTAATTGCTTATCAAGGTTTTCCCTTACAGCATTGAGCTCCTGTTCCTTGTTTTCAATAGATTCCATTTCTGAAGCTATAGCATCTTGCTTGGATTTAAGTTCTTTTTCCAATGCTACTACATTGAGCTCTCTTTCTTTAATTTCAACTTTTTGATCAGCTTTCCAAGTTTCAAATTCAGATTTCAGTTTAGCAAAATTATCTCTAGCTTCTTGAATCTTTTTCTGTTTGATTTGTTCGTTATTTTGCTCAGCTTTTGAAATGATTTTTTCAGCTTTATTTTCAGCTTCATCTATCTTTCTTTTGGCTGTCAATTCTGCCTCTTTAAGAGTGAGATCAGCTTTATTATTAGCCTCCTTGACTTTGTTGTTAAATAATGTTTGGGTGAGAAAGTATCCTACTCCTCCTCCCGCTAACAATCCAATGATTATTGCGACTATCGTACTCATTTTTATATATTTATTAATGTGATAAAAAAGTAAAAAGGCATACCTACTTCATTGTTTCGAAGTACTGATAATACCTTAGCTCTCTAAAAATCTAACAAAAAACACATTAGTTTAAAACAGAAATAATGGGAGGTAGAGTACGAAGGCTGAATTATGGTTTTATGACAAAACATCTAAAATTTCAGATATTTTTTCTTTTACGCCAGAATATTGTGAAGATTGATTGGACAGGTTTTCAAATTCTGAACTCAAAAGAGCCATCAAGACATGATCTACTAGGTCTCTTGTCGGATATTGTTTTTGAAAACTTTTAATTTTATCATTTAATTCTGCTTCTAAATCCTTTAATCTAGTTGCTTCTTCTTGAGTCACTTTAAGTGGAAAAACTCTTCCCACGAGTGTCATACTGACAGATATGAGGTGATCTTCCTTCATGACTTATTTTCTAAAATTTTTAAACAATCATTAATCTCTAATTCTATTTCGTTGAGTCTTTCTATGACTTCATTTCGTGTCAAATTACCTAATCGGTTGTCTTTATCATTAGTATTGTCATTAACTAATGAGTCTATACTCAGGACTTTACCAGTTTCTTGTTCTAATATTATTGTATTAGTTTTTGTAGATAATGTTTCCGCAGCTACTTTTAACTGCTCGTTTATATTTTCTAATTCTTCTATTCTCTTATTTAATTGAGTATTTTCTTCCTTAAGAAGTTTTACTTTATTTATTATCTTATCTAAATCAAGTATCCACTCTTGCATAAGAATATTGTTTACTCTTTTTTTGCTATTTTCTAACCACAGCAGACAACTGTTTTTCAAAGTTATCTGTCAATTTGTTCATGACATGATCTATTTCTTTGTCATTTAGTGTTTTGTCTATATTTTCAAACAAGAAAGATACTGCATAGGACTTTTTGTTGGGTCCTAACTGTTCTCTATTTTCATAAACATCAAATAAACCTATTTGTTTCAATATGCGTTTATCCGTGGATTTTGCAGCTTTTTCTACCTCACCGAATGTGACACTTTTGTCTACTATTAGTGCTAAATCCCTTCTCATAGATGGGTATTTGCTAACTTCTTGCAATAGATATTTGGCTTTAGCTACCGACCTAATGACACTATCAAACGCTAGTTGGGCATAAAATATTTTGGCCTTGACGCCCTGTGATTTACAAATATGAGAATTGATCTCACCCATTAAACCTATTAGTTCTCCATTTTTATACAATTCCAGACCATAACTCATTTTTTCTTTATTTTCGAATATCTTTTCTTCTATATTTTTAATACCTAAAGCATTGAGTACTGAAAAGACTATTCTTTTGATGTCGAAAAATGATTTTTCTTTTTTGGAGTCCACTAACCACGATTCATTGAATTTTTTTCCGGTCATAAATATGGAAACAAACTCATCTTCATGGTACTTGCCATTATCATTTAGATAGGATTTTCCAAACTCAAAAAGCTGTAGTTGATTTTGTTGTCGATTGAGATTGTGAGCCACAGATATTAATCCACTAATTAACATATCCGGACGCATGATGTCCATGTGTACATTGGAAGTGTTATTGATATAGACAAATTTATGGGGGTCTATACCTTCTATATTTTTATAATATCTTGACTCTACTAGAGATAAACCCATCATTTCATTAAAACCACTGGCGGCAAGGTGGTTGGACATTAGTTCCTTGATCACATACTTTTCAGGTTTTTCAGCATGTGAAATGGTGCTAGATATTTTTCCAGTAATAGGGACGCGGTTAAGTCCATAGATACGAACTATTTCTTCAATCAAATCAACTTCTCTCGTAACATCACACTTGTTTGTAGGTACTTCTACAAGAATACTTTCTTTGTCAATAGGCGTTATACCCATATTCATGGCCTGAAGTATATCGTGAATAACATGCGTTGGAATTTCAGTACCAATAAGCTTATTGACATTCTGATAGTATAATCTGATTTCTTTGGATAATATCTCCACAGGATAAATATCTACCAATTTATCGCTAATATTGGCACCCGCTAGTTCATGCATTAATGAAGCTGCTCTTTTTAATGCAATAATGGCAATATTAGGATCAGCTCCTTTTTCAAAAATTTTAGCTGCATCTGTCCTGAGATTATGTTTTGTGCTTGTCCTTCGTATGCAGGTAGCATCAAAGTAGGCTGATTCTAAAAAGATATTTTTGGTATCT
Source organism: Saprospiraceae bacterium (assembly GCA_036782555.1). GTDB lineage: Bacteria > Bacteroidota > Bacteroidia > Chitinophagales > Saprospiraceae > OLB9. The sequence goes on along the minus strand of DAIPYV010000023.1, from coordinate 13,713 downwards.
ATAGTCACGCCGCTGTTTAGTCCACCATAAACACCCGCCATACATAGGGGTTGGCTATCTGCGTCACATATCATTAAATCTTCTGCAGAAAGTTTTCTCTCTACACCGTCCAGAGAAATAAATGGTGTGTCCTTTTCCAAGTTTTTGACGATGATTTTATTGCCAGCTATTTTATCTGCATCAAAAGCATGTAAGGGTTGGCCATATTCATGGAGGATATAATTGGTAATATCTACTATATTATTAATAGGTTTTACATCAATAGCTTTTAATAAGTTTTTAATCCAATCTGGTGATTCTTTTACTGTTACATCTGTCAAGACCAGACCAGTATATCTTTTACAATCGTTTTGGTTTTCTACTTCAACATTGATATTTTTATGCGTTTTTTCGGTAATGTAACCACTAATTTCAGGTTCTCTAATGGTCTTGTCATAATCTTTATTGACTTTTAAGTAGGCTAATAAATCACGTGCTACGCCTAATTGTGATGTCGCATCAGACCTATTGGGCGTCAAACCTATTTCAAGCACATAATCATCTTCTAAGTTAAATAAGGAAGCTGCTTCCAGACCTATAGGTGTATTACTAGATAAAACCATAATGCCAGCATGACTGTTGCCTAATCCTAGTTCGTCTTCAGCGCAAATCATTCCATGAGACTCTACTCCTCTGATTTTGCCTTTTTTGATAACCAATTCTTTGTCGTCGATGTAGAGTTTTGTACCTATTGTCGCTACCAATACTTTTTGCCCTTGAGCTACATTGGGGGCTCCACAGACTATCTGCAAAGCTTCTGCAGCACCGATATCTACAGTCGTTAGAGAAAGTTTATCTGCGTCAGGATGTTTTTCGCATATAAGAACTTCACCAGTTACTACACCTTTCAGTCCGCCTTTTATGGATTCTACTTGCTCTATTCCCTCACATTCAAGACCTATAAGAGTAAGCATATCTCCTACTTCTTCTGCACTATATGGTAAATCTAAGTATCTTTTAAGCCATTTTAATGACAATTTCATATGAACTTTTCTTTATATATCATCCGATTATCAATTAATTATAGAAGATCGGAAGCATTATATGTTTTTAAAAGCGCAAAATTAACAAAAAAGATAAATAAAAAGTATAAATGGTCTTCTATAAAAAAATAAAACTCAAATTAAGATTACAACGATATAGCTTTCGGGCGCTATGACTTAATATTTTTTAATGATCAGGTTTATTATTTAACTTATTAATTGACAAGGTCTGCCTATTTATAAGTTTTGACTACTTAATTTACTAGACTCTCCATCTTACCTGCGTAATAAAATATTTTGTTGTAAGCAATATTGTTTTTAGCAATGGTTTCATTAAGTTTAATCTGAGCATTGATATAGACTTGCTCACGGGTATTGATGAGGAAAAGTGAACTTTCACCTATAGCAAATAGACGTCTTTCTGCATCGAGCATACTTTTGTATAAACGCACCGCTTCTTCATTGAGCTTCACTTGTTCTGATGTAGCGTTCCATTCCGCTATTTGCTGCCTAATATCATTCAAAATGTCCACTTCTTGTTCTGTAAGCTTAATTTGAGTCTCAATAATTTTAAGTTCATTGATCTTGATATCAGCTCTTTCTTTTCTTAAAAATAGAGGATAATAAAAGGATATGCCCCACTTATAATTATTCAGCAGATTAGTAGCCAATGCTGGATTGCCTGTGGCTTGGACCAATGGATTGAAATTAAGAAAAACATCGGGTTTTAATCTATCGCGTAAATTACGACTGATGATTTCCAATTGTCTATTGTCTAGTGTTAATCTTTGTAAATAGGGGTGATTAATTATAAGGTTTTCTACAGCTATATCTTGGTTGATTTTCTGGCTGTAAATTACAGCTTGATTTATGTCTATAGGAAAGTCGTCTGTATCTACATTAAAGTTGATTTGATTTTCATTCCAAAAATAGTTAGAGAATTCTAATTGTCTTTGCATGAGATCATTATTAGCCACATTGAGATTGACTTTAATATTTTGAATTTGAATGGCTGCCTCAATGGTATCGATACTGGCTCTATCTCCAGCTAATGCATCTTTACGAATGCCTTCATATCTTTCTTCTGCATTGGCCAGTGCTTCATCAAAAACTCTCCTGTTGTAATAGGATACAAACCATGTCCAGTAAGCGTACATAGACTCAAATAGCAGTTGATTATTTATGAGGTCTCTATCTGTTTTGGCTATTTCTTGACCTACGCGTGCTTCTTTGACCATAGTCCTCCTATCGTCTATAAAAAGTCCTCGACCCAGAGGCAATGATGCGCCTAAGTAGTATAACCCTCCTGTTGGGGTGTTATTTTCAGGATTTAAAAAATCACCTTGATGGGATTCGTAGCCCGCTTTGAAGTCCAAACCATACCATGTAGGTATTTTGAGTTCACCATTAAATGATCTGAAATACTCTTTGTTATCAAAATTTTTATTATCAAAACTACTTCTTATCGATGGATCAAAATTGCCTTTGGCTTTCATAACGTAGGCGTCAGCAGTACGCAGTTTGATGTCGGCTTGAGCGGATCTAGGATGATAGTCCAATACTTGTCTTAAGACACTTTCGGGTGTGATAAGTTGACCTATAGCAACGCCACACATGAGCTGTATAAGGCCAACTGCCACAAGCTTCAATAGTAATTTCTTTAAGGTCATAACTTTATTTATTTTTTAGTTTGTTTTGTTTTCAGTTGTATTCCTTTTAGGATATTATTTAATGGAGTACCTTTGACATGAAAACTTTCAGTATGACGAGTTGCTACCATTTAAATATTATTATTTAGGCACTTCGGTGATAGGACGCACTTTACCTTTATAATAATCTGGAGGAAAACCGTTGATTTGTCGCCATATTTCATACCAAACTTGAACATTTTTAAGTAATGTATAGGTTTTAACACCACCTCCGACACGTAAAGCTTCTGGCCATTCTGGAGCATTTTTGTCTTGTTTTACAAGGATTCGGAACATATTGTTGTCCGAAATAAAATTATCTACAGCTAATACGCGACCTTGATACGTACCATAAGTGACTCCGGGCCATCCCGAAAAGATAATAGCTGGCCACCCATCAAATTGAATCATAACTTTTTGACCTTGTTCAAAAAGAGGCAAATCTAGGGGTTTGACATACATTTCTATAGCCAAATTATAATCTTCTGGCATGATGCTTACTATGGGTTCTCCTTCTTTTATGTTTTCACCGATACCTACTTGTTTAGCTTGAGTGATAAAACCCGATTGAGGTGCTGTGATAAAATATAAATCTGTACGCACTTTGTAATTAGCATATTGATTTTCAAGTTTATTGACTGTAGCATCCGTGTCAAATTTGGACGATAAGGCTGTAAATTTATCTGCATTGGCTTTGGCTATTTTGTCATTGTAATCCGCTTGAATACCATTAAGCTCTATGCGACTAATAATAAGCTCATTCTTGGCTGCAAGAAATTTATTTTCTTGAGATATCATTTTAGCTTGAGCTTCCTGCCATTTATTTTTACGGTTTTCTAATTCTGTCAGAGATCTGAGGCCTTCATCATAAAGAGATTTTATACGCTCATACTGCTCAAAAGCGATTTGATTATTGATTTTGGCTGCCTCCAAGTCCATACTGTCTGAGGTGACTTTTAAAGTGTTTTGTTCTATTTTGTTGCGCGTTTGTTGTATTTTAAGTTTCATACCTATGTTGAGTGCCGCAATTTGGTCTTCTAAAGATAGAGCCTTTGACCCATAAGAAGTACCAGAAAAAACCTTAGCGTCTATTTGTCGTCTAGTATTGTCCAAAAGTTGAGGGTCAAAATATTCATCTTTAACTTCTGATATTTGTAATATTGTATCTCCTTTCTCCACAAATTGCCCTTCTTGGACATACCATTTTTCTATTCTTCCACCTATTACTGACTGGATGGTTTGCGGGCGCTGATCTGGACTCAAAGATATTAATTGTCCCTTTGACCTCACGTTTTGTGTCCAAGGTAGAAGTAGTATAATGAATAAGGTTATCATCAATAATGTAATAACTTGCCTTAATCTAGTAAAAGAGTATTGGTAAAGTATTTTGGTGTTTTTTATAGACACATACTTATCTTCCTCTACTAAATGATTGATGGTTTGATCAGATATATTGAGCATAGTCCTATGATTTGTGTTGTGTTATAAATTCTATTTTACCATTTTGCATAAAGAGTGTTTTGTCGGTCATTTTTTGCACATCTGCATCTTTGGTGACCACTATAATGGTCAGCCCCTCTTTCATTTTTAATACATTTTGTAGTATTTCTAATTTTTCTAATTTTTCAATATTTTTAAATATATCTTCAATAATAAGTAATTTGGCTTCTCTTAAAAGGACGCGCGCTAATACTAGTTTTTGAGAAATGCTCCCTGATAGCAACTTGCCTTGTGGACCTATATGTGTATTGAGCCCCTCTGAAAGCCCCTCTATAAAATCATAAAGTTTAACACATTTTAGTGCGTTTATGATGTCTTTAAGCTCAAAATTAAATCCTAAAGTGAGGTTTTCTAATATTGTTCCATCAAATATGTTGCTATCTGAAGTACATTCTGTCATCACACTTCTCAACTGCTCTATATTGTAATTATTTATAGGAACATCATCGTAGAGTATGGAACCTTGGGTAGGAGTATAAAATCCGGTCATCAGTTTCAGGAGTGTGGCTTTACCCGCTCCTGACGAACCTGACAAACTAACCACTTCTCCTTTTCCAATTATAAAATTGAGGCCATCGATGACTTCATCTTGTTGCTTGGGATATTTGAAGTATAGGTCTTTTATTTTGACGGCCATACCTTTTTGCGTTTTGTCGGTTTTTATTTTTCCCTGAGTATTCTTTTCTAAAGGAAGATCGGTTATTTCTCCCAATTTTTCGATTGAAGTCAGTAAATCATAAACTGTTTCAAAGGTCAATAATACTTTTTCGGTTGCAGATATAAGTAATAAAATGATGATTTCTGCAGCAACGAATTGACCTAAGTTCATTTGCTGGTTGAATACTAAAACGCCTCCCAAAACTAAAAATCCAGCGGCTATAAGTATCTTAAATAATATAAAAATATAATATTGTCTCACTAAAACGCTAAAGTGCTTTTCACGTGCAATAAGATAGTCATTAACTAATACATCAGTTTTTTGTACGGGAAGCATGGATTTTCCTGACAATCTAAAAGTATCTTGAGTACGCGCTATTTCTTCAAGCCAAAAAGCTACCTTATATTTATATTTTGATTCCATGATAGAAGATCGAAGCCCACGCTGAAAAACGAAATTTCCTATGATGACAAATAAGAGGATAACCAAAAAACTAAACATTATGAAAAATGGGTGATAAAAAGAAATCAATATCAACCCGAATACTATAGAAATAGCTGTACCCACTAGCTCTAATAATATTTTAGCCACTCCTTTTTGTACTGTTATGGTATCAAAAAAACGATTCATCAGCTCAGGAGCATACTTGTTGTGAAGGGCATCTAGTTTGATTCGTGGTATTCTGAATGCAAAGTCAAAGGCTGATCTGGCAAAGATGTCCCTTTGAAGTCCCTCAGCTATTTTAAGTTCTATAATCTGAATCATGCCACTAAAAAAGTATCCTAATAATACAATGGCCACTAATATTACCCATGAAACGGACATTTCCCCACCTTGTATAAGGTTGATGATGGCTTGAATGCCCAATGGCAATGATAATGCAATAATGGCTTTGACTATCGAAAAAAAGTATAAGTTGGTGATAGATTTGCTATTGGGTTTTAGAAGTCTAAAAAGCCTTTGTAAGGGTGTGTAACTCATATCTTTATTTCGTTAATTGGTTTAGACAAAGTTGGTAATAAAACTCTAACAAATAGTTTTCTTCCTCAGAAGTGTCTGTCAATGAGGGTAGATGCTTGGCAAAAAACTTTTGATGATGTATACCCTCTATGATTGTGGTAGAGAGCATATGGGGATAGTTAAAATCAGGATTTATATCTAAAAGTATCTGACTCATCTTTCCTACTATATTTTTATAGTTTTTATACACTCCATCTTTGTTGAGGTTGTCTACGTTTTTAGTTAGATATGATTTAGAAGACTCTTCTGTGATAATTTTATAAAGCTTGTGAATGTTTATTGTGACGTTATCTTGTATGTCTTTAGGATTAATTAGAGAATCTATTAGATTTTTGAGTTTTGTTTTTGGGTCATCAATATTTGTATTTTTTAGAGTTAGGACGTAATCTATCCAACTCCAATACCACGCTGTCAGATACACTAAAAGACTGTGCTTGTTTTTAAAATATCTATAGATGGTTGCTTCAGTAGTATCAATGGTTAAAGCTAATCTCTTAAAAGTTAAGGCTTCAAACCCCTCCTCCTCTATTAAGTCTACAGCCGCTTGGACTATATCCCTGCCCAACGCACTACTTTCAGGATCTTTAATAAATATATCCTTTTCTATGTAAGGCTTGAAGCCAAATATTGATGTAATCATAATTTATTTAATAGTAAAACTATCATTTAACATTGTTTTACTTTATCTGTTTAAAGTAACAGTATTAAGAAAGTGTTAAAATAAATCAAGATAGAAAAGCATTGAACAATTTTGAATATTGCTACTTTTTATTATTTTGAATTTTTATAAAATGTCATTACAAAAAATAAAAGTCATAGCCTTTGACGCTGACGATACGCTTTGGCACAATGAAGTGTATTTTAGAAATGTCGAAGATAAGTTTTTTAACCTGATGAATCCTTGGGCATCTGTAGAAGATACACAAAGTCTGCTTTTAGAAACAGAAATAGAAAATCTTACTGTATATGGTTATGGTATTAAGGGATTTATGTTGTCAATGATTGAGACAGCAAAAAAGTTGGCTGGTCGAGAATTGCCTATCGATATTGTATATCAAATTATGGCCATGGGTAGTGATCAATTGCAAGAACCCGTGATTTTATTGGAAAATATTCTTCCGGTGTTAGAAGTTTTGTCAAAAAAATATCGACTTGTCGTCATCACAAAAGGAGACCTTTTGGATCAGGAGAGAAAACTTGAAAGGTCGGGTTTAGTTCATTATTTTCATCATATAGAAATCGTTTCAGAAAAATATTCTCAAAATTACCAAAATGTTATTAATCATTTGGATATCTCACCTGATGAGTTTGTTATGATAGGTAACTCTTTAAAATCTGATATCTTACCTGTTTTAGATATAGGGGCCTATGCTATCCACATACCTTACCATACTACATGGGCATTAGAGCACGTGGATACCATCATTACGCATGACAGATTTTATGATGTGAAAAGTGTGTTGGAAGTGTTGGAATTATTTGTATAAGTGATTAGAGATATGAATTAGCGGTTGTCAAATAAAAATGGGTTAAGGGAAAGATATTTTGGATATATTGCAAAAAAAAAGAGGCGAAAGCCTCTTTTTTGTATTTTAGTATTTTTGATGACAATGCCACTATTATTCAAAAATTAAACTGTTTAAAAAAAAATAAAGCTAAGAGTTCAATATCTTAATGAGGTAGTCGCCATAACCACTTTTTATGAGTGGAGTAGCTAATTTTTCTAGTTGAGCACTATCAATGAAATTCATGCGCCACGCTATTTCTTCAATACATCCTATTTTATACCCTTGTCGTTTTTCTATGACACGAACGAATTCTGAGGCATCATGCAAAGAATCAAAAGTTCCTGTGTCCAACCATGCCGTACCTCTATCCATTATACCCACGTGGAGCTGATTGCGGTCAAGGTAGTATTGATTGACTGTTGTGATTTCGTATTCACCCCTAGCCGATGGTTGTATACTTTTGGCAATGTCTACGACTTGGTTATCATAGTAATAAAGTCCAGGCACGGCATAAGTTGATTTGGGTTTTTGAGGTTTTTCTTCAATAGAAACAGCCTTTAGGTTTTTGTCAAATTCCACAACACCATATCTCTCTGGGTCATTGACAGGATAGGCAAATACCTTTGCCCCTTGTTTTATCTGAGCACTATTTTGTAGTAATTTGGATAGTCCTGAACCGTAAAAAATATTGTCGCCCAATACTAGGCAAGATGCGTCACTACCTACAAAGTCTTCTCCTATGACAAAGGCCTGAGCTAGTCCATTGGGTACTTCCTGTACTGCATATTGAAAATTGCATCCTAAGTCATGACCATCACCTAAAAGCCTGATAAAACCCGATTGATCTTCGGGTGTGGTGATAATCAATACATCTTTTATACCCGACAACATTAATATTGATAATGGGTAATAAATCATAGGCTTGTCGTATATAGGCATAAGTTGTTTGCTTATGGCCTTAGTAATAGGGTAGAGTCTGGTGCCAGAACCTCCAGCTAAAATGATACCTTTCATGATTGTTTTGTTTATGGCCTACGGCCGAGTTTAAGTACTTCGCTCTTGGTTAAGGTTTTGTGACTACATTGTTTTTTATTATGTATTTTTCTTGGCTTTCTGGACAGTTGGCTTCGCCGTGTTCATTAAAATGTAATTTTTGTCCATACTCACTCATCCAACCCATTTGCCTGGCGGGATTTCCCACCATGAGGGCGTAATCAGGTACGTGTTTTGTGACGACTGCTCCAGCACCAATAAATGCATATTTACCTATGTTATGACCGCATATTATTGTGGCATTGGCTCCTATTGTAGCTCCTTTTCCTACATGGGTATTTAAATATTCACTTTTGCGATTGATAGCGCTTCTAGGGTTGATTACATTTGTAAATACGCATGATGGTCCCATAAAAACATCATCATCGCAAGTAACACCTGTATATACTGAAACATTATTTTGTACTTTTACATTATTGCCCAATAACACATGAGGCGATATAACAACGTTTTGGCCAATGTTACAGTTTTGGCCTATATTACAACCTGACATAATATGTGAAAAGTGCCAAATTTTCGTACCATCTCCTATGATAGAGCCTTCGTCGATGTAGGAAGATTCGTGTGCAAAATAAGACATATAGTAAAATTTGAAATTAGAAATCTGCCTGTAGAGTGTCAATAAGGCATCTTAGAAAACTGTCCAAATTGTTGGAATAAAATAGAAAAAATATGATATGTGTTGGTTGATACCAATTAAAAGGAGCCGGTACTACTCAAGTTGAAATGACAAATGAGAAATCTGAAATAAAACAATAACATTTGAGGATCTCACTTTGCTGTATAAGGACTAATCAGGCTGGTTTAAGTCAGGGCATCTATCACAATTTTACGCCCTAAAAAGAAACTGACTCCCAATAGACCACCCAATAATGCACCTTTTATCAGTTCCAAAAGAAGTGAAGGAGCTTGTGGGTCTAATGGTGGTAACGGCTCATCTATTATACTGATATCTGGTGCACTTGTAGAAAGAGAAAAATCGGCGAGTTCTCTATTTTTGGTAGCCTCACCATACATTGTCTTGAGTTTGAATATTTCTGTTTCGATGAGCTTACGTTGAGTGAGCAAATTGGGGTCAGTCAGTTTTCTATGGGAATCATCAAACTTAGAAAGTTCATATTCTTTTTTCTTCAAAAGGGCAAAAACAGAATCAGTTTTGGCTTCTACAAATTCAAAAGTATTTTGGCCGCCTTTTGTGGTATTATTGACATAATAGTCTTTTAGATATTGGAAAGCTAAATTGGCAAATTTGATTGAGAGTTCTTCATCAACACTAGTTGAAGAGATAGTCATTATACTAGTCTCTTCACTAAATACATTGTTGAACAGTGGGTTTTTAATATTTTTCCCTCCTATGACCTTACCATATAATCTTTTAAGTACCAAGAGTTCGTCAGGATTGAATTTGCTGATGTCATCTGAAGTGAATTTAAAACCTGACCAATCCTTTTTTTCATTTGTCCATGCTTCGTCCAATTTATAAATAGCAATGATATGGTTGGCCATAAAGTCGTTTTTTCCTCCCATGGTATCAAGTGAAATTTCAGAAAAAAGAACTTTTTGTATAATGTTTCTTGATTTAGAAAGGGCTACAATCTTATCTAAATTGACTTTTCCTCCTTTGCCTAAACCAAATGAGCCTAAAATACCTGCTAAAGCACCAGCTCCACTACTTCCGTCATTGAGCGTATATGTGAGTTCAGCTATGTAAGTGACCTCCACTTTCTTGGCTTTATAGCCAAAGTACAACATAAAAGGAAGTAATATCATTATGATCCACCACTTCTTACGCCAAAGCTCGCGCAAAAATTCCAATAGCTTTTCGATAAGCTCTTTGAGAGTGATTTCATCATCTTGATAAGCTAGACTTTGTTGTTCTTTTTTAATTTCTGACATTTTTTTGTTTAGAGCCATTGGCCTGGTTTAAGGTTTCTAATGTTTAGAATACATACTTTCGTAATAATCTTGATAGGTACCACTTGTGACATGGTCCAGCCATTCCTGATGAGTGAGATACCATTCTATAGTTTTATTGATACCGGTTTCAAAGGTTTCTTGTGGTACCCAACCCAATTCTTTTTCAATTTTTGAGGCATCAATAGCGTATCTAAGGTCGTGCCCCGCCCTGTCTGTGACGAAGGTGATGAGTCCACGGCTTTCACCGGGAAGTCTATCTAGCTTAGTATCCATGAGGTCACAAAGGAGGTGGACGATGTCTATGTTTTTCCACTCATTGTGCCCACCTATATTGTAGGTTTCGCCTATTTTACCATGATGAAGTATTGTATCTATCGCTCGTGCATGGTCTTCTACATAAAGCCAATCGCGTACGTTTTCGCCCTTACCATATACAGGCAATGGCTTTTTGTGCATGATATTGTGCAATATCAAGGGGATTAGTTTTTCGGGAAAATGATTGGGACCATAGTTGTTGCTGCAATTGCTGATGACCACGGGCATGTGATAGGTATGATAAAAAGCGCGCACTAAGTGGTCTGAGGAGGCCTTGGACGCGGAATATGGAGACCTAGGATCGTAAGGTGTTTCTTCTGTAAACATAGTATCATCCAATGGTAATGCTCCATAGACTTCGTCTGTACTGATATGATAAAAAAGTTTGTCATGCATATCTTGGGCCCAATGCTTTTTGGCTACTTGCAATAAATTGGCCGTCCCTAAAATATTGGTTTTCAAAAATATCAAAGGGTCTTTGATTGACCTATCTACATGTGATTCTGCAGCCAAGTGTAGGACATGTGTAATGTTGTATTGATTAAAAATATCATTAACCAAAACTTCATCGCCTATATCTCCTTTTATAAATGTGTAATTTGGGGCCTTTTCGATATCTTTGAGGTTTTCAAGATTGCCTGCATAAGTTAGTAAGTCTAAGTTGACTATATGGTAATTTGTATATTTATTGACAAATAGTCTAACGACATGGGAGCCTATAAAACCTGCTCCGCCTGTGATGAGGATGTTTTTCATTTTATTAGGTTTATGAGTTGTTTAACGATTAATTTTTGGCCTACTTTATGTTTCTACTCGAGATTTTTCATTTTTATTTCTCTTTTCCCTTTTTCCACACCAAAAGGCTGTTTTATCCACTTAACTCCACAAAACGCAGTCATCTCGAATGACTGTGAGAGACCTAAGTTATATGAAGCAATTGGTTCGTATTCAACTTTTCTCATATGTTTTCGACCATAGCGTTATATTTATCTAAGTCAATTTTCACCAACTCGCCCCCATTTTCTACATATTCTATGGCTGCTTCAATTTTTGGTGTGATATCGTTATTTGTTTTTCCCCATTCCGCCATTTGATTTAGTGCAGCCGGTTCTAAACTAATTAATTTTTCCATAAACAGCTTCCTTAAGCTCTTCTAATGTATTGAACTCCACCAACTCGCCCCCATTTTCTACACATTGTATGGCTGCTTCCATTTTTGGTGTGATATCGTTATTTGTTTTAGATTCTACTTTGAGTTTTAGCTTACGCCATTTAAAAGCGGCTTTGAGGGAATCTAAGAATTTTTGATCTATTTCCTATACATTGTCGAAATGATAAGTGACTGTCATTTTTATGAAATTTTATTAAGTGAAAACAATAAAACAATCAACATTGTTTGCTCAAGAGTTAGGTTTATGTATCTGAAGTTCAATGTTTAAGGCATAGTATCTTAAACGTTTCAATGTCAGATAATTGGTTTTCAACGATGTTTTTGAGTATATCCATATCCATTTTTTGATAATCATGCACTGCAAGATTACGAAAACCAACCATCTTTTTGAGATTAGCTGCCAAAGGTTTGGGTAAGAAATTATTTTCTTCTAAGATCTCAAATGAGTGTCTGCTATATTCTGGCAATCCCCATTGATACTTTTTACTGATATGTGTGGATAGGTCAATGCAGGCTTGTATGGCTCTTTGTAGGTTAAGCACAAGGGCATCTTGTTTATTCAGATCATCCATTAAATTTTGAGCACTTCCATCATAAATCGTATGGATTCTATGCAGACAGTTTTCAATAATTTTTGACTTAGCCACGATGACATTGTCCATTTTTAATACGCTTTTATTATTCCTGAATTTCTGATTTGATCTTCAATGGGTTTGATAATGTCTTTCCAATCCACATAATCTTCAATGATACGACTTTCATAGAGCCTTCTAAAGTCCTCATTTAGTGAATAGATGACATGTCCTTTGGATATAATCTCTGTTTTTAAAAAACCATGTATTTGACTTAAGTCTATTAAGTCAATATCTCTATGGGTGGCATCAGCCAAACTTTCTTTTATCTCCCATATTTCAATACTATTTATGTGTTTTTTTGACAAAAATGCAATATCTAAGTCACTGCTTGAAGTGAAATGTTCTGAGACGGCACTACCAAACAGATACACTAACTGGAGTTCAGGTATGTGCTGTGTTAGGTGTTTGACTATGATATCTGGGTAGTGATTGTTTTTTGTCACTTTAGAGTGTTTTAAAATTTTTGGCTAGCTTCCCTATTGTTTAAGTGATTTGGATTTCTTTTCATCCCTTAATTTTTTATCAGCACGCCCATCCTTGAGCCACTTTATCGTAGCTCTGGCTTCTTCGAGTGTGGTTTTGGGTGCATTGGCCATGACTTCGCGCTGCTGCTCTGCAAGGTCCGCAAAAAGAGGGCAGATGTTTTCTTTATTTAGGCTCATTTTAATACACTTGTAGTGATAGTTATTATAATTCTATCTACCTATACTGTCATAATAAAACCCCTTTTCTCTAGTGGTTTTGACGTCATAAATATTTCTACCATCAAAAATGACTTGTGCGCGCATGAGTGCTTTCATTTTATCGAAATCTGGTGTACGGAATTCGTTCCACTCTGTAATGATAGCTAGTGCATCAGCGCCTTCAATGACATCATATTCGTTGTTACAAAATTGGATTTTATCGCCAAAGACTTGTTTGACATTTTCCATGGCTTCAGGGTCGTATGCTTTGATGATAGCCCCTTTATTGAGAAGTCTTGCTATGATGGTGAGTGCTGGTGCTTCGCGGATATCATCTGTATTGGGTTTAAAGGCCAATCCCCAAACGCCAATGGTTTTTCCAGAAAGATTCCCTTCAAAATATTGGGTAATCTTATTGGATAAAATTTCTTTTTGAAGCTCATTGACTTGCATCACTGATTTGAGGATTTTAAAATCGTACTTAGATTCGGCTGCGGATTTGGCCAATGCTTGCACATCTTTGGGAAAACATGAGCCTCCATA
>DAIPYV010000022.1:0-28173 GCA_036782555.1 Saprospiraceae bacterium | reverse complement strand
TGTTGGTCTGTCAAATGCGCTCACATTGATTGTGAAGCAGCAAGACTCAGCTACTGTTCCATCTGGAGCTACTAAGTCATAACACAACTCGTAAGAACCCGCAGGTACAAACTCTCCAGCCTCAGGGCCTTCTGTTTGTACGATTTCCCATGGTCTTAGTACATTTGGTTCTTGTAGTACTACATTAGATATTACGGCAGTAGATGCACCACCCCCGAAACCTCTGATGTAAACACCCCAAGATACGATATCACCAGCCTGTACACCTCTTATTACAGCACCGTTAGCATTCGTTACACCAAACTGATTAGCTAACTCTACCTGAAGCGGTAATAAACATGCACCATTGATTTGGTACCCAAAAGGATCCCAAAATGCATCTGTATCATTAGTTGAATAATTCCAATCAAAAGATAAGGTACCTGCAAAAGGCATAGGATCAGAGTAAACCAAAGTACCTAAGAATACACCATTGTTGGATGGGTCAGATGAAACTAATGTCAAATTAGTAGCTGTAGATGAAACTAAGTTTGTATTTAATATCATACTTACATCAGGACATGTAGCACCATTGTATGGATTGTAAGAAGGTACATTGAAAGGGAAAGTTCTGAAACCCTCTATTCTACGACCAGGCGCAACCTGAGAAGCACAAGGTCCCGCTGTAGTCACCAAATTAGGTATTTGGTACTCACATGCACCTGGTGCTAAAGTAATGTTTTGGTCACCGCTACAAACTAAAAGACACTCCACAGTCGCACCGTTTCCTGGTGGTGGTGGTGGTGGTGGAGTAAATATAGCAGGACCAGTCATAGTCCAAGTAGCGCCTGGCTGACAAGGACTTGCAGGAGCTGGCCATGTATCTAACATGATATAATATGTCGTCTGAGCGGTTGCGTTAAAGGTTAATGTTCTTGCGGCGCCAGCATTAGTAACACCACAAACAGGTATACCACCCACAGGACAGCCTTCAAAAACGAAAATACCCGCCCAAGTCACATTATCTAAAGATATTGTAACAGGACCACTTGTTGCTGGAACATAAACAAAAAGAGCTTCTAAACCACCATAATAATTAGTACTAGTAGTGCCAGCACCTCCACAAACAGGGATACCCACAAGGTTGTTGGCATTCAGGTTACCTGTAGGAGGATTACTTGAAGTACATCCTGTAACTGGTTGACCCACTGGCAGGGCTGTTAATGTCACAGCGTCTTGACACTGTGCATTAGCTGCCTCCCAAGAACCCAAGATAGCAACTAATGTAAAAATTAGAAATAAAAAATTCTTCATGAGATTGAGTTTTGGTTAATTAAAAAGGTTTTCTTAAAAGGTTTCTGTAATGATCAGCAGCTTCATTGATCATACTCTGTCTGTCAGCATTGTTCGAACTGATTTTAGAGAGTGAATTAGCTAAAGCTGATGAAGTATCTCTACCATTTTTGAGATCTTCAAGCATGCTTTCGCCTACTACGATTTTTAGGGCATTTACAGTTGCCTCTCTTTGTGCTTGCGTTGCGTTAGCAGTCGCAGCAAATTTGTTTTGTTTTAAAGTTTCTACTTCATTCACAACGATACTTAAAGCTTTAGCAGCCGGAAGTAACTCTTGTGCATTACCATTGAAACTTACAAACATTGCTAGCATTGTAAAAAATGCTACGAGAAATTTAAATTTCTTCATGAGATTGAGTTTTGGTTAAAAAATAAATGTTATAAAATAAATAATAAATTAGCCATAATTAAGGACGGCGTAAAACCTGCCGTCTAACAGATTTTATCTTTATTGAGACCTTTTGACGATGCTACAGTGTCTTATAATTTCGTCTTTCAAAACACTACAACACAGAATTTAGATAATTAAATATTCAGCTAAAATGATTTTCGTCTTCGTCTTTGTGCTTGATACTTAATTGTGTAGTTATCTTATTTTTCTATATCGCCATAATGAACATAACATAAAGCATACCCTTTGGCATACTTTTCAAGGTGCAAAGCTACGCATATTTTTATTTCTATGTATACATATTGATATTTTTTTTATAATTTTTTTTTCATATTTAGGTTTTTTCTTAGTTTTATCTACAGTTTGCATTCGTTTGTCCCCATCCGATGACTCTTAGGCATCCGATGGGTGTGTCTATCTGTTAGAAAGTAACTGAATGTATGCGAGACTTTTGACCGAAGGCGGGCTTAATCTCTAAGTATATTCCTACTAATCACTAATTTTTGAATTTCAGAAGTACCTTCTCCTATGGTACATAGTTTTGAATCCCTAAAAAATTTCTCAACAGGAAAATCTTTGGTATAGCCATAGCCTCCAAAGACTTGAATAGCATCCGTAGCTATTTCTACACAAATTTCCGAGGCATAATATTTGGCCATAGCTGAAACCGTAGTGACGGGCTGACCTGTATTTTTTAAATGAGCTGCTTTTCTTATGAGCATTTCAGCTGCTTCTATCTTAGTAGCCATATCTGCTAGTTTGAAAGATATCGCTTGAAAGTTGGCAATAGGTTGACCGAACTGCTCGCGCTCTTTGGCATATTTGACGGAGGCTTCGTAGGCTCCTTTGGCTATCCCCAATGAAAGTGCAGCAATACTGATGCGACCGCCGTCCAATATTTTCATAGATTGTATAAAGCCCTCTCCTATGTTACCTAGAATTTGAGACTTATGTACCCTACAATTATCAAATATCATTTCGGCAGTCTCTGAGGCGCGCATACCCAATTTATTTTCTTTCTTGCCGGCCGAAAATCCTGGTGTGCCTCTCTCCACTACAAATGCTGTGATACCTCTACTATCTAGTAATTCGCCCGTACGCGCTAACACTACGGCTACATCACCACTGCTACCATGAGTGATCCAGTTTTTGGCACCATTTATGATCCAATAATCACCGTCTTGGGTAGCCACACACTTCATTCGCATGGCATCTGAGCCTGTATTGGCTTCCGTAAGTCCCCAAGCCCCTATCCATTCACCCGTTGCAAGTTTTGGTAAGTATTTTTGTTTTTGCTCTTCATTACCGAACATCATAATGTGTCCCGTGCACAAACTATTATGTGCGGCTACACTTAAGCCAACAGAGCCACAGACCTTAGCTATTTCTACAATAATACTAACATATTCATGATATCCTAAGCCGGCACCGCTATATTGTTCAGGAACCAATACACCCAAAAATCCTAGTTGGCCCATAGCGCGCATAGTATCTATAGGGAAATATTGAGATTCATCCCATTCCATCACATGAGGTAGTATATTTTGAGTAGCAAATGTTTTAGCTGACTCTTCTATCATTTGTAAATTATCAATAGTATCAATGTGCATAATATGTTCTTAAAATTTGCGTACTAAACTGAAAGCGTTAAGAAAGGTTTAAAAAGTTGTTCAATTTATTTATATCATCAAAATGATACCCATGATCAATAATAAATCAACAAAATGAGAAGAAAGAACCCTAAATAGAGGTATAAGGAAATAGAGACGTAAAGATAGGATTTTCAATAGTAATCCAATTACTAACTGGTAGTAGCTATGTATTTAAAAAAAGTTGGCCTCCAGAAAAATAGCCAGCTTCTCTTAATATTAATACTACATCTGAAAGAGAAACGCTCTCCCAGTTGCCCACATTTCTAGCATAGTCCATAAGTAAAGCATCTTGTGCCCTACCCTGTTGCATGGCTTGGCTGTAGGGAACATTGTCATTGAAAGTGACGAGACTATATTTGGAATAATAGTTGGGGTAGGTTTGCTCTAATGCCAATTCTATCTTACGTTTCAATAGAAAGGTAGGATCAGCGGTGGCGGCTCTCATTTCAATTTCGTTTTCAACAGCCAAATCACCGATAGCATCACCATCTTGTTTTCTTACCTCTTGATATTGTTGTAATGTTGTATTCCAATCATCACCATATTGATCCATGAGTTCATTGAGTACACGCACATCTTCAAAAGACGCATTCATACCCTGTCCATAAAAGGGTACGACTGCATGTGCTGCATCTCCCATCAGTAGATACTTGCCGTTCATTTGCCAGGGATAACACTTCACGGTGCCTAAACTACTAGTGGGATTTTGTCTAAAATCCTCAACTATATCTGGCATATGAGCCAATGCAGTAGGAAAATATTTTTCGAAAAAAGCATATATTTCTTCATCGGTATTGAGATTGGCAAAACTCTCACCTTCTCCATCCATAGCCAAAAACAAAGTCACAGTAAAGCTACCATCAAGATTGGGTAAGGCTATCAGCATAAATCCTTTGCGAGGCCAAATGTGAAGCGCGTTTTTCTCTATCCTGTAGCTACCATTGTCTCCAGCTGGAATTTCTAATTCCTTATAGCCTGTCCGTAAATATTGTATAGAAAAATCAAATCTATAGCGTGCGGATTCCTTTAAGAAAGCATTACGAATAGAAGAGTTGGCACCATCTGTCCCAAAAACCACTTCTGCACTATCATTAAATTGTTCTCCTGTTTTTAGATTTTTGAGCTGTATGATTCCCGTCTCAATGTCCGCTTCTGTACAGCTGACATCAAAGTGAAAGGCTACTTTTCCTGTGGCCTCTGCTTTTTCCAAAAGAATTTTATTCAAGCCCCCACGAGATACAGAATTGATATATTCGTTTTGCCTTCCACTATAGGAAACCAAAGACAATGGCGCATCCAAGGGGTGTAGCATTCTACCATGCATGGGAATGAGTAAGGGAAGAACATCTTGTTCTACACCTGCCTCAGCCAAACTTCTCAGGCCTCTATTGGAAAGGGCTAAATTGATGGAGCGCCCCGCAGACATTGATTTTTTTCGCATATCACTTCGTCTTTCATAGACTGTGACAGTATACCCTCTCTGAGCCATTCGCAGAGCTAATAAAGAGCCACATAAGCCCGCTCCTACAATGATTACTTTTTTTTGCATGATAAATATTTACAACAATTCGTGTAACAACAAAAATATAAAAGTAGTTGAATAATAGAGATTAAAATAATCCCAATCTGTGTTTTGGACTTTAAACTCAGATTATGCATTCATTTCTCTATCAAATAACATAACTACTTTATTTTGGCCAAATTAACAAAAAACATACAAAAATGTGATTGTAAGCCCATTTTTATATAAAATTGGCCTCATTAATATCTCAATTTTTACCTAAATCACCTTTTTATTTTATCTTCTTGTCCTCCATATTTAACATAAATATCCTTCAAAAAAACCAAACCTCCCAATGATCTGTACAAGCGTTTGACCTGTTGCTGTCTTCTAATTATATATGGGCCAGGATTTTTTACCTTATATTTTTTGGGTGAAGGTAGTATGGTGGCTAAAGCGGCGGATTCTGACAAAGTGAGTTTAGCAGCTGACTTTTTATAGTAATGTTGTGCAGCAGCTTCTGCACCATAAATGCCATCACCCATCTCAGCGACATTAAGGTACAGCTCTAGAATTTTATCTTTAGACCAGAGAGTTTCTATCCAAAGTGTAAAATACATTTCTAAGGCTTTGCGGAGGTATGATCTGTTGGGATACAAAAAGACATTTTTGGCTACTTGTTGGGAGATGGTGCTTGCACCAAATTTACGTTTTCCTTTTTTATTTGTAATTATAGCTTTTTTAATAGCTTCAAAATCCCATCCATGGTGCTGCCCAAACTTTTGATCCTCAGTGGCCATGACACATAATTGCAGATGTGCTGAAATTTTAGATATTTTTTTGTAATCATACTGAATGGGTGCAGCTGAAGAGAGCCTATTCTTCAGCATCAGCCAAGTAATAGGTGGGTGAACCACTCTATATATCAAGACCCACGCTAAAGTAAGAGTAATTATTAATACGACGGACTTTTTAACAACTGCGATGCATTGTATTTTCATCCTTACTTGATTTTTATGGCTACTTTACTCTCAACCCCTTCTAGGTCTTGAGTATGAATGACATCCAAAATATTGGGATAAACATGACGTTTTACATTAAAAAAAGATGTTAATGTCATCCATTCTGCCTTTTCTATATCTTCATTGACCTGAGGCTTAAGAGTTTGTCTCTCAGTGGAAATCAGATACCAATGTGTTTTTTTGATATACCTACGGCCTACATTACCTCTATATGTATGCCTTGTGACCATCAATTTATTGACTATTTTGAGACGTTTTGCCCCTGTTTCCTCAGTGATTTCTCTCAAAGTGGCTTCTTTTTTAGTTTCGCCTCTATCTATTTTACCTTTGGGTAAGTCCCATGATCCCCTTCTGAAAATAAATAAAAACTCATCTTTTTCATTTTTTACAAGTCCACCTCCAGCCTCTATTTGAGTAAAGTGTGCTTTAAAATCATTTTTCAATTTTTTAAAATCCTCATAGTGAAATATAATGTTTTGTATTTCATTGGGTTTTTCTAATAAGCTGATGTATTTCAAAAGATGTACAGGCTTTCCCGTATATTTTATGACGAGAGAACCATCTTTTTTGATATCATGGATGGTCAAATCTTCAGTATGTTTCAATAAAACTACTGTGTGATTTATATATATTTTATATATTTGCGCTTCTATCATTATCACATTATATATGGATACTCAAAAATTAATATCTCAAAATTTGCTGCAAATTAAAGCAATTAAATTGAACTTACAAAATCCTTTTACTTGGGCATCAGGTATGAGGTCACCTATATACTGCGACAATCGCGTCACACTATCCCATACAGAGGTCAGAAATAACATAAAAAATGGACTAGCTGCACTGTCAAAAACATTTGGAGATATAGACATGATATCTGGCGTAGCTACCGCAGGCATAGCGCATGGGGCACTACTGGCAGATGTGTTAAGACTACCATTCAGTTATGTCAGATCTGCTCCCAAATCTCATGGTCGTCAAAATCAAATCGAAGGAGAAATACCACCAAAAAGTAAGATTTTAGTCGTTGAAGATTTGATATCTACAGGCGGAAGCTCTCTGGAAGCGGTTGAAATATTGCGCGAACATGGACATCATATAATAGGGGTCATCGCTATTTTTGACTATCAATTTGATGTAGCTCTGCAAAACTTCCGAAATGCAAAATGTGAATTCAAAACACTATCTAATTATAGTGCCTTATTGGAAGAAGCTAAATCCTCCAAATATATTTCAGCAGATGAAGCCCAAATATTAGGTCTTTGGAGTCAAGACCCTAAAAATTGGTATAATAAACATATAAAACAAATATAATTTTTTTTAGAAAAAACAGAAAAATGGATATAATCAATCAAAAATCGGAAAAATTTTTATTCGAATACCTCAATAATGCATCACCTACTGGATTTGAAGCCTCCGGGCAGAAAATATGGGTGGATTACGTTAAACCCTATGTCGATGAGTGGCATTTGGACAATTATGGGACAGCCTATGGCGTCATCAATCCCCATCAACCCTATAAAGTAGTGATAGAGGCCCATGCGGACGAAATATCTTGGTTTGTCAATTACATTTCTGACCAAGGGTTCATTCAGGTCATCAGAAATGGTGGCTCCGACCACATGATAGCCCCATCTATGCGCGTCAATATTCATACCCAAAAAGGCATAGTCAAAGGTGTATTCGGGTGGCCAGCTATTCATACACGACGTACCAAAGAACAAGACAAAACACCAAATACTGAAAATATCTTTGTGGATGTAGGTGCCAAAAACAAAGAAGAAGTTTTAGAAATGGGTATCCACGTGGGCTGTGTCATCACTTTCCAAGATGAGCTTACAGTGATCAATGACAGATATTATTGTGGTCGGGCCTTAGACAATCGTATGGGAGGTTTCTGTATCGCTCAGGTAGCAAGACTGCTTAAAGAAAATAAACAAAGTCTGCCTTTTTCGCTTTATGTGGTCAATGCAGTGCAAGAAGAAATAGGCTTGCGAGGTGCAGAAATGATTGCCAATACGATAAAGCCGCATGTGGCCATCATCACTGATGTGACACATGACACAGGTACACCCATGCTAGATAGTAAAATCCATGGCGATGTGAAATCAGGTAGCGGCCCGAGTGTCACATATGGTCCTGCTGTACATAATTTATTGCTTCATAAAATCATAGATACCGCTCAAAAGAATAACATACCATTCCAACGTGAAGCCGCTAGTAGAAGTACAGGCACTGATACAGATGCATTTGCTTATAGTAATGGTGGTGTGCCATCAGCGTTAATTTCTTTACCTTTAAGGTATATGCATACAACAGTAGAAATGGCCCACAAAGAAGATGTAGAAGGTGTCGTCAAATTGATTTATAACACATTACTCAATATACAATCGGGAGAAAGCTTCAAATACTTTTGATAAGTGAAAGCATTGTTTTGATAAAAATACAGATATTTTCTGTACTATTATGAGGTACTAAAAAAAGTTAAAATTCTTCTTTTTTTAGTACCTTTTTATTTATATTAGCTAATGGCACAAGTTGCAAACTTGCACCTACTGGATGATTAAAAAGATCAACTTTAAAATATTAAACTTCTAAAAATCAATTTCTTAATCTTTGGCAAAAATATTCAAACATCAAATTTATTTAATATTAAATAATTGTTCACAATAAAACATATCAATATCACCCTAAAGAGTGATTTATACTAAGACCATTTTGACATATCTTTGCAATATTATTTAACATTAAAAATTTTATTCCAATGAAAGCGTTTTTGAACTTTGCCTTTTGTTTTCTTTTTGTACAATCTTTATGCTATGCTTATTCTATGGACTCACTAAGCAACAAAGATGTGAAATATAATTTTAATTCTCCTCTAATAGACAATCCCAAATCATACGTTGTGGGCCAAATGAAAGGAGAAACTGCAGTTTTGAATAAAAAGCCAGCTTTGCTTAAAGCGCTCAGAAACCATTACAATGCATCTCTTAAAATCCATGATGTGCGTATAATGGAAACTCATCAAGGTGCCTATCTGATTGCTACAGCCAAAGAGAAGAATGGTCAGATAACTGAAATAAGTTTTCAATTATTGAAAAAAGGCAATAAATTTCATTCTACTATGGCGGCAAGTGAATCATGTTCAGGCTGTAGTCATTGTGCTTTTGCACAAGGTGGAGGCTGTACATGTGTTGATGATGGTAGCTGCATACACACTACAACTAAAGACTCTAATCTAAATAAAATTTTAGAAACACAATCCTTCTAAATAATTTCCTTTTTTATTATTCATTATAAGTCAACTCACCATCATGTGATACACGATTAAGAAATATATAAATCATGTTTATCCACAAAAAATTACTATACTTATGTAATTAATAATTGCAAAGATTTAATCTGTTATACTTTTTTTAAAAAATCGGCCCAAAAACTTGTTTTTTAAAATATTATAGTTTAACTTTTTAAGTGCTATTTTTTTTAACTAAAAAACACTTTTTTATTATGAGACAGTACACCAACAGGACACTAACAGGACACTAACAGGACTAAACCATTTATTAGTGCCATAGAGGCTGTACGCAAAACTCTTTTACTTATGGTATTTCGACTACTCTTTGTATTTTCTAATTTAGTTTCTTGTACTTCACCAGATGCAAATGTAAGTCATGAAAAGCAAGAGGATATTCTTAAATTTCCTATTTCCAACGATGAATGGAATTCTTTATTGAGTAAATCTCTCGATACTAAAGTGAAGTTTGTAGAAATTCAATCAAGGGCCAATAATTGTTTGCCTCCTCCTAATCCGACAGGTTGTTTTCCGCCACAATTCGTAACAGGCTATACCATCAGTTAAAATGGATGTGTCATCACTGTGTCATATATGACAAGAGTATGTTTTACAGGTGGAGCAACAATGAATGTGGACGTATGGGGTTTAACCTATCAATTTGACCCACAATCATGCAACGCATTATTAACACATTGGGCCAATTTGCAACAAACGGGCCAAATACATCAATTAGCTAGAGAGCAAAATGAGATGTACACGCACTTGGTTACAGAAATTGAGAAAACAATGCTAGTGGCAGCCACTCAGATAATGTATATTCAATGCGGTTCGCCCAATAGTGCTTACCAAACCACTTTTTATGAAAATGAATGTACAGCGACTTGCTATTTTGACATTATAGGGGGAGGTGTTCAAATTTATGAAACTAGTTGTGGTGACATGTGTTGTAAGAGAGTTTCTAAGTTTTGCATCAATGAGTTAGGAGAATTGGAAACTATAGGTACTCCCGCTGTCACATCTAATAGCGGAAACTGCGTTGCACCTACAAGTTATTGTTTTGAAGGGATAGAAGGTGTTTGCACTAATCCTTGCGAAAGAATTTCTGCGGATATAAAATAATTTACCAATATTGATTATTTAAAGCAAATGGCTGTTTTTTTTTACATTAAAGATAGCCATTAGATCATATAAAAATTTTACTTATGAAAACGGTTTATTTAATATTAACGATTTTTTTGATAACTAACACCATATTTAGTCAAGACTCACATTTACCTGTTAGACCTTATGAACCCATCCAATTCTCAAATATTCAGCCAATATGGTATTATACCATTAAAGATACTACCCCTAGTAATGTTAAAGGAAATGGGTATAATCTTTTATTTCATAATTGGAGATGTTTGCCCGTACTACGAGATAATCACTTGTACACTTCTTATTTAACTACCTATAATGGTGATGCAGCTGGATCCTATTTAGAAAAAAGGAATATAAAAACTAGAGAATTAATTTGGAAGCATTCATACGGTCAATAAGATTTATTATCGCCTAAAGTCTCCAGAAAAATAGTTATTCAAGAAGATTCTATTAAACTTCTGTCCTGGAAATCAAAGGATGGGTTTAATTCTTGGCCTCCTTTTTTCTTGGTTGGAATAGATGTCACCTTGACAGAAAGAAGTTTCTCTGATAATAATGGACAGTTAGGCTCAACATTTCTTGATGACTCATTAGCTCGAAAATTCACGGCTAATCCGCGCTTTATTCATAAAGCTGAATTTATTTTAGACGATGAGTCTATCAATGGTTACCGTTGTATCTATCAAGATTATTTTTCTAACCCTAATTACATTTTATCCGTACCTTTAGATAGGCATGGCAGACAACTGGGAATTCCAGATACCGTATTTACAGAAAAAATAGAAACATTTTTTGTATTAAAAAACAAAGAAAATAAGATTGTTCTGAATAAAAGAATAGAAGATAAAATGTATCTTTGTATTTATTCGGATGTCTCTTTAAAAAAACTTGAAGATATATGGGAATTAGATTTTTTTGATATCACTACTTGGCCAAAATTAGTTGATATTGAAGGAGAAAATAGTATTTGGACACATAATCCTAATGGTGGGGGTGCTGAAATAGTGACAGTTTATAAAAGAAATAAAGTGGAAAGTCAAATACAACTTGACCAAAAATATAGCAACAGTGTATTAAAATTTATAGATTCTCGTGTGATTGGATTTATAAATTATATATCAACGGATGGTAGATTGGATATTGTAGAATTGTATAACAATAACTTAAACGTTTTTAAAACACTTGTGCTAAAAGATAGCTTAAAATTCATTTTTCCACACCATTTGACATATCAAAACGATCTCCTAATCGTTCAATCTGAAGAAGGCTCCTTCTTCATAAATGAGGAAGGAAAAAAAGAACAAGATTTTCAATCGAAGGCCTACTCTATAATGGCATTTCCATTAGAATCATTAGGAATAACAAGTAGTACAAATGATAATATAGCTTTGTCCCACCCCATCCATATTTATCCCAATCCCACATCTACAGAATTCACCATAGAGGGCGTGGATAAAGGAGAAGTCAGAATACTAGATATCTCAGGCAAGGAACGTATGCGTCTTTCCTACTATGGCCATGAGGCGATTTCTGTGGCGCATCTAGAACCAGGAATGTATGTAGTGAAAATAATAGATGCTCAAGGCAATAAGTGGCATCAAAAAATGCTCATACAGAGATAAGATTAGACAACAGGAACATAGCAAAGGAAGCTGTGTTCCTGTTATTTTATTTCCCTAATCACTTTGTCGTAAACCTCCTTATATGATGCATGACATCATGTATATCATCATAAAGCCCGATATTGAGATGGTTTAAATCGCCTCTAAGATGCATCAACTCTATCATAGGATATATAGGCCTATCATAAGACCAATATTTTTTATCTAAGAATACCATAGGACTAGCATATCCATAGGATTGGTAATGATTTTGGGCTAAATCTTGAAATATTTCTTGAATAGTTCCCGCACTACCTGGCGAAAAAATAATACCGCCTTTAGCTATAGCAAGGAGACCTTCCTCTCTCACACTGTTGTCAAAATATTTGGCAATATGCGTGGCAAATGGCGTAGGTGGTTCATGCCCATAATGCCAGGTAGGTATGCCCAAACTATCGTAATTGCTATGAGGGTATTTTTCTATCACTTCAAAGGCTGTAGGCAACCATTGGGGATGGTCATATTTTGGAGCCTTCCGGAGTATATTGAAGGCATCATTGAGTTCAGATTCTGTTTTATCAGCAAA
Organism: Saprospiraceae bacterium; assembly: GCA_036782555.1. Taxonomy (GTDB): domain Bacteria; phylum Bacteroidota; class Bacteroidia; order Chitinophagales; family Saprospiraceae; genus OLB9. The sequence continues at coordinate 15,653 of DAIPYV010000022.1, read as the reverse complement.
CCAGGCACCTAAATGAGTGGCCTCCATCGCTCCCGGGCCGCCACCCGATATCATCAGATAGCCTTCTTTAGTGAGGGTTTGTGCGATATGCGCGACATTCAAATAACTCTGACTATCGCGACTCATACCATGTCCCCCCATGATGGCCACTACTTTACGTTCATCATATCGCAGTGTAAATTGTTGAAGAGCATCCGTAATGGAATGATCATGAAGTCTTTTGGCTAATGTTTCTTTGATATTGTGTGTACCCTTAGCATTCTGTAAATAGTACTCGTATATGACCTTATCTGGGGTCAACTGATAAGTTTCGGGATGACGATAGTCATAGTAGGTATAGAGCGTATCACGGGTATAAAGCCCATTAGGATACGCATTATAAGGCACATCCAATGTAGGAAAGATATAGTTATCATCAAACAAATGATACCTTATGGCTTCAGTCATCTTACATCCTAAAAATAGACAACCTCTGAATTGAGCTTTTAGAATACAGTCTTCTAAGGATATTAAGTCTAAGGCTTGTACAGCAATATTTTCTATAATAGAACCCTGAATGTAATCTTTGAATTCATTAAAATCTTCAAATTCTCTCATATTTGATTTCAATTTATTTTAAATTTAACCCACCTTACTAAAAAAGGTTAACTAAAAGAGTAAAATTTAATGCTTATCACCCACCAAGATATAAAATAAATTACATCTTTAGTTTACTCAGCAAATCTGAATATAAATAAAAAAAGGTATTAAATATGCATTTACAAAAAAATAATGTGTGACTCAATATCAATAATATAATGTTTTACAACACTATACGATTTACGATAAAATATATCTAAAAAATAAATTTTGTTAATTGAGAAAATTTTGTCACATTTGCGGTGTGGGAGAGTTGTCCGAGTGGTTTAAGGAGCACGCCTGGAAAGTGTGTATACCTCAAAAGGGTATCGAGGGTTCGAATCCCTCACTCTCCGCCAAAAAATAAATAGTATTTTTTGGAAATTTGAGTTTTTTACTATTTTATTAATTAAATCATTATTTTACAATTACAAAAATTAACGAATCATGCGAAAACTTTTTTTTATCTTAGGAATGTTTGTGTTTGTATCTTTTTGGGGAACACAAAGCGTATCAGCACAAGCAGAAGAGGCTGTTGAAGCAGTAGAAGAATCTGTGGACGAGACTTCTGAGGCGGCGATGGACACATCAGCCGCGTCTATGGATGAAGCTACTGAGGTAGTAGAAGAGACTGAAAGTGTGGCTACCACATCAGTAGAGGCTGTATCAAGCCCAGGTGCTTTTCAAGTTTTAAAAGAAAAATTTATTGAAGGAGGTTGGCAGTTTATGGCTGTAGTACTCTTGTGTTTGATTTTAGGATTAGCCTTTAGTATAGAGAGAATTATCACTCTAAACATTGCCTCAGCCAATACAGATACTTTAATTTCAAGAATTGAAGATAAATTGGCTAGTGGTGATATGGAAGGAGCAAAAAATGTAGCTAAAGCGACTCCTGGTCCAGCTGCTAGCGTCCTATACGAAGGTTTAAGAAATGCTGATGGAGGTCCAGAAGCGGTTGAAAAAGCCATAGTGTCATACGGCTCTGTACAGATGGGATTATTAGAAAAAGGGTTAGTGTGGATTTCACTTTTTATAGCCTTAGCGCCGATGTTGGGATTCATGGGTACGGTAATCGGTATGATTGGTGCCTTTGACAAAATCCAAGCGGCTGGAGATATCTCTCCTTCTATCGTGGCAGGAGGTATCAAAGTAGCCTTATTGACTACGGTATTTGGTTTGATAGTGGCTATTATATTACAAATTTTTTACAATTACATAGTATCTAAAATTGATGGCATTACCAATCGTATGGAAGACGCTTCTATTAGCTTGGTAGAAGTTATGGCAAGAAATAAAGTATTCAAGTAATTATATTTACTCACTTTAAATTATAAAGATATTATGTATAATTTTTTATTAAAAAATGGAACGGCGGTAGCCATGGGAGTAGGCTCTCTAATTGCTGTCTTGTTTTTCATTACTATCAGTGTAGGATTATCCTCATCTGGATATGATACAAGTACTGATTTATTGACAGTCAATTATCAAGAAATCAATGCTTTCAATTTTGGAATTTACATCACTTATTTCTTAGGTATTATTGCTTTCTTACTAATGTTAGTAGGTATAGTGTGGGATCTTTGGAATAATAGAAAAGCATCAAAAAATATGATATTTGGTATCATAGCGCTCGTTGTGTTGTTTTTTGTACTCTATGCAACTTCTAAATTTGAAACAGGAGGTAGCTGGGATGTACTCAATTCTGAATTTGAAATTACAGAAGGATCAAGTAAGATCGTAAGTGCTGGAATATATACGTGTGGATTATTATTATTAGGTGCTGTACTTTCAATAGCAGTATCTGAAGTTCGCAATTTCTTTAAATAATAGTATTATGCCAAAAAATAGAATGTCAAATGAAATCAATGCCGGATCCATGGCAGATATTGCCTTCTTGCTTTTGATTTTCTTTTTAGTTACCACCACTATAGCCGAAGACAAAGGTTTATTAGTAAAATTACCACCTTGGTCAGAAGAACCACCTGATGATATTAAGCTTAATTCAAGGAATATCTATTCAGTGTTAGTTAATGCACAAGATCAGCTTTTGGTAAGAGGAGAGCCTATGAATGTACAGGATTTAAAAAACAATGCTAAGATATTCATCATGAATCCTAACAGGATGGAAAACATGTCTGAAAGTCCCAAAAAGGCTATTATCTCTATTAAAAATGACAGAGGTACCAAGTATGGAACTTACTTGGAAGTGTATAACGAGATAAAAGCCGCCTACAATGAAATCTGGGAAGAAGAATCGTTAATACGTTTTCGGAAAAGTCTTGAAGAACTCAATTCAAGTCAAATGGAAGAGTTGAAAGGGGATATTCCTTTAGTCATATCAGAAGCCGAGCCAACCAAGTTTGGTGAGGAAAAATAATTTAATAACCTTTAAACTTAAGATTTATGTCTAAATTTAAAAAGAAACAAGGTAATGCTGAACCCGCTATTTCGACGGCCTCGCTTCCAGATATTGTATTTATGTTACTTTTCTTCTTTATGGTGGTCACTAAAATGAGGGATCAAGAATTATTAGTCAAAACAATAACTCCTACAGCGTCTGAGTTGACTAAACTAGAGAAAAAATCTTTAGTTAACTTTATCCATATAGGAAGACCCACTAAACCACAGATCCACGGTACGAAGCCTCGGATACAGTTAGGTGATAGATTTGCTACTGAAGATGATATAGCACTCTTTATAGCCAAACATAAAGAGACTGTACCAGAAGCTCAAAAGTCTGCCGTCATCACATCGCTCAAAATAGATGGAGATGTGACAATGGGTATTGTCGGTGATGTCAAAACAGCATTGCGCAAAGCTGGGCAAGTTAAAGTCAATTACTCAGCAAAGCAAAGAGAGAGAACGAAGTAATTCATTTCGTTTTGGATATTTTAAAAAGGCATACTTTATTTAAGTGTGCCTTTTTTTTTTAAAACCAAAATATGTATTAGAAAATCTCTGAAGAATTGACGATTGGCTGTCAAGTATTTTATAAAGCATAGTGTTGATTCTACCATTGAGTTAGCTTGGTGATTGCACACTACTTAATGAAAACGTTAGAACAACTCATATAAAAAAACTATAAATCCAAGTCAAACTGAATTTCTTTAATGTCAAAAAACACCACTTCCTCTTTTATTTGAATAATTAAATGGCCGCTCTTCTTTACACCTTTAATTTTTCCTGAAAAAACACTACCATTAGACTTTTTAAAAACAGCAGTTTCGTCCTTTTTGTATAGGTATTGATGATATTGCTCCCAAACTTCTGTAAAAAGGCCCTCTTTAAGTTTTAGGTAGTACTTCTCCAAATTTTCTGAAAGAATTTGATGTAGTGATTTTAATTCGATTTCTTGTCCTATTATCAATTTTATCGACGTAGGATTGGGCAGAGATTCGGGAAAAATAATTTCATTCACATTGATACCTATACCCATTATAGTCGCTTTTATATTTGAACCCTGAAGGATATTTTGCACCAATATGCCAGCCAACTTTTTATGGTCCACATATATATCATTGGGCCATTTAATAGTAGCGATTATACCTAAATCTTTACACAAGTCTACTAAGGCCAGCGAACTTATGATATTGAGATAATAAACGTCATCTAAAGGCACAAATGAAGGATATAAAATGTAAGAACATAGAAGATTTCTACCCGCTTCACTATGCCAATGACTGCCAATTTGACCTTTGCCGGCTGACTGATAGTCAGTTCTAATGCATGTACCTTCGATTGGAGAGGTTTTTGCTACAAGTTGAGTAGCATATGTTTGTGTTGAATCTACTTTTTCTAAAAAAATAGTGTTTTTTCCTACGAACAATGCTTGGGACATGTTTTAAGTTTTAATAATTGCTTATCTTTGCATTTTTATTTAACATTTAGAAACTAATATTAGTTTAATTATATAATAACGAACCATATTGAATACAATAAAAATACCTACACATAAGGTCCAAGACGAATCCGTAATAGCTGACATTATCATAGACGCCATACAAGACGTCAAAGGAAAAAATATAGTCAAATTAGATCTACGTCATATTGAAGACTCACCAACTAACTTTTTCATAATATGTGAGGGAGATTCAACAACTCAAATTAGGGCTATAACAGATAGCGTAAGTCGTAAAGTGAGAGAAAACTTAGGTGTCAATCCTTCTCGACGTGAGGGTGTAGATGGGGCAAAATGGATACTTGTGGACTATTTTAATACTGTAGTACACGTTTTCTATCCTGAAACAAGAGAATTTTATGAATTGGAGGAACTTTGGGGTGATGCCCATGTAACTCAATACGAAAACATTTAACATACTTTTATAAAAACCACCTTAGGTATTTTGTGTTTACACGGCCTAAAAGATATAATTCCATAAAATGAGTGATAACAAAGAAATAAAACCAGATAATAACCCTAATAAATTCAATATTAATTCGTATTGGATTTATGGATTGATTATCCTTTCTATTTTGGCTATAAACATCTATGTGAGTGGTAGCTACCAAGTGGAGACTATAAATATCCATCAGTTTGAAGATATGGTCAAAAACGGTGAAGTAGAAAAAATACAAATCGTTAACTCCAAACAAGTAAGGGTCTACGTCACCGAAAATGTAATTAATGCAAAATATCCAAAAATAAAGGAAAATAAATTTGCAGCTAATCTGCCACACTTTCAATTTAAAATAGGTGATGTAGGTAATTTTGAAAACAGATTAGATGGATTTGCAAGCGAAGGCAACAAAGTCAATTACGAAGTCATAGAAGAAACTAATTACCTAAGCCACATTCTATCTTGGATACTACCCTTTGCTTTATTAATAGGTTTGTGGGTGTTCATTATGAGGAGAGTCAGTGGTGGCGCTGGAGGTCCTGGAGGACAGTTTTTCAATATAGGAAAGTCTAAAGCTACCTTATTCGATCAAAACTCAAAAGTCAACATTACATTTGCAGATGTGGCCGGCCTTGACGAAGCCAAAGTAGAGGTTGTAGAAGTGGTAGATTTTCTAAAAAACCCTAAAAAATATACAGCCTTAGGAGGTAAAATACCTAAAGGAGTCCTCTTAGTAGGACCTCCGGGAACAGGTAAAACCTTATTAGCTAAAGCTGTGGCAGGAGAGGCTGGAGTCCCTTTTTTCTCGATATCAGGTTCTGATTTCGTTGAGATGTTTGTAGGTGTAGGGGCTTCAAGAGTGCGTGATTTATTTAAGCAAGCCAGAGAAAAAGCTCCCTGCATTGTGTTTATAGATGAGATAGATGCCATAGGTAGGGCGCGTGGTAAAAATGCGGTCCAAGGTGGCAATGATGAGCGAGAAAATACACTTAACCAACTTTTGGTAGAAATGGATGGTTTCAGTACTGACAAGGGAGTCATCATGATGGCAGCCACCAACAGGCCTGACATATTGGATACAGCCTTGCTGAGACCGGGTAGATTTGACAGACAGATAGGAATAGACCCACCTGACCTTAAAGGCCGAGAAGAGATATTTAATGTCCATCTGAAAAACATAAAGTCTGGACCTGACATTAAAGCTAGTGTGTTGGCGGAAATGACACCAGGGTTTGCAGGTGCTGACATTGCCAATATATGCAATGAAGCCGCACTTATAGCTGCAAGAAGAAACAAGACTGAAGTGGATTTGGATGACTTCAATTATGCGCTAGACAGAGTCATAGGTGGTCTCGAAAAGAAAAATAAACTCATCTCTCCTAAAGAAAAAGAAATCATAGCCTATCATGAGGCTGGACACGCTATATGTGGTTGGTATCTCGAGCATGCCAGTCCGTTAGTTAAAGTGACCATTGTACCGAGAGGTATGGGTACTTTGGGCTATGCTCAATATCTCCCTAAGGAAGAGTTTATAATTCGGACTGAGCAGCTTCTAGATCGTATGTGTATGACACTAGGTGGTAGAGCGGCTGAAAGAATAGTTTTTAATAAAATATCTACAGGAGCACAAAACGACCTAGACCAAGTGACTAAAATGGCTTACGGAATGGTCACTGTGTACGGAATGAATGACAATGTAGGCAATGTGTCATTTTATGCTATGTCTCAAGACCAATTTAGCAAACCCTACTCAAATGAGACTGCCCGATTAATAGATGATGAAGTACGTAAAATAATAGAATCACAGTATAAGCGTGCTCAGACTTTATTGACTGAAAAGAGACATGAACTCAACTTATTAGCACATACATTATTGGAAAAAGAAGTCTTATTGAAGTCTGATGTAGAGAGACTTATTGGTCCACGTCCGACACCAGAAGATGAATTGGCTATAGCGATGTCTTAACGCAAATGATTAAATAAAAAATGCAAAATATTTTTCTTACATTAATATTAATTGGGAGTTTTATTCAACTAAACTCCCAATTAATGACTTCTGGAAAAATATCCGAAGGTTTTATAGATTTAACTATAATAGACTCAACTGATTATAACCATGATGAATACGAGCTATTTTTAGAGGTCGTAAAGTTTGGGTCTGTAGATAAAGTTATTTATTTTAATGACTTCTACCAAATAACACATGAACTGACTAAGGATTCCAGTGAATATTGGTCCTATTTTGATAAAAATAGTAAGCTGAACTATAAATTTTTTAATTCCCCGTTAGGAAACTTTTATACTATCGATTCGCTATTTCTTACATTTTCTGAGGATTCTATTTTCTTTCAAGCAACAGACTCCATAGCCAATATAATCCAACAAAAAAGAGTTGCAGCTCCTAAAGATAATCATTTAGGTTTAAGATGTGACGTAGTGAATATGTTTGATAAAGAAAAGAATCAAGAAGGTTACGTCTTGTTATATTTTACGAATAATTTGAACCTTAAGATTATTGACGATTACCTATTATATAAAATTAATGGTTTTCCAGTCAAAACGGTTATTGCAATGGGCAATAATTTAGAAGCCAATATAGGTATAAAACAAATAGAAACTTTAGACTATAACCATCCTATTTTTACACTACCTGATTTGAATAATTATGTGAAAATAAGTAGTGATGAATTTTATGATAAGATGTAAATAGTTATTTTTTTTACTATAACTATAAAGTACACACATATTAGGTTTTCGCTATGCATTTCTATTACAGATAATCTCACATCAATGATTTATCTACATTCAGCTTGATTAATGATACAAATATTATGAAGTACATTAATAATTGTATATCTTTAAATAGGAGATACTGAACACACTACAAATCACTGAATTTGAATTTTTTATCTGATTATATTTACTTGATTGGTGGACTTTTTTTGAGTATCCTTATAGTAAAACCTTTACACTGCTATTTGACATTGTCCTATGCAGATATACCTGACGGCAAGTCTGGTGTTAGTTACTTATTTTGACTTTTGTAAGGGCAATTTGTTTATATTATTGAAAAGATATTGAACCTATCAAAAACTTGTTAATTTGTTCTTCCTACGTCTATACTCTGCAAATGAAATCATCTTGCCAGATGCGTCATCATATAGATTGGCGAAAACACAGCTAAAACCTTCCCAGAAACCAACTTTATTGGTATATTTCTCAAATATGGGATTTTCGTCATTACAGGCTTTTAGATTATAATTAGGAATAGCTGGGCTTAGGTGATGCAAGTGGTGGTAACCGATATTGCCTGTCAACCAATGTAAAAAGAAAGGTAAATCGTAAAATGTACTACCTTTAATGGCCGCCACCACATAATTCCAGTTGTCCTGAGTAGACTTGTATATACTCTCATATTGGTGCTGTATGTAAAAAAACCACAGAGCATAGGTGCCGAAAAAGAAGATATTTATAAATTGTACAATAAAAAATTCTTTAAATCCGATGACATAGCCCAAACCTATATAAACAATTGCATAAAATATATTAGACCAAGTTACTGTATGTTTTATTTTGGCAAAAACACCCTCTTTTAAAAAAGCAAACCTATTATAGACAGTTACGTAAATGAATCCACCTATCGTAAACAAATAGAGTGGATGTCTATAAATTCTGTATTTTATTTTTTTGATTAGAGACAATTCACTATACTGTTTTACAGTCAAGCACTCGATATCCCCAATGTCAGAATGCTCTATTTGGCCATTGTGCGAATGGTGAAAATTGTGATTTGCCGCCCAGTATTTATAGGGTATAAAAGTAAAAAAGCTACTAATGGTCCCAATAATATCATTGGCTGTACGATTTCTCAAAAAAGACTTGTGTCCACAATCGTGCTGTATAATGAAAATCCTACCCAATAAAAATCCATTTAAAACGGCCAGCCCAATCACCCACAAGACCGAATGTGAATACAAATAAAACTGGAGCACCCAAATGGCAATAAAAAGACCATAACTATTCACTAATTGAATGACAGCTTTTTGAGTATTCGGTATTTGGTATTTTTTGATGATACTGTACCAATCCTTCAATTCAATCAATAACTCTTCTTTATTAAAATCAGACATTTAAAAAATTTAACAACTAACCTCGTTTATTCATAAAAGTTGTGATAAAAAATTAGAAAAACTGAAAAAGCTAAAATAACAGATATTAATAGGATTTAAAAAATTTGGTGATATTAATCCAACCATATTTTTGATAAATATGATAAAAAAAATACTTTTTTGATGCTAACATCTACCTAATATAAATTATTTCTCTACCTTAGACCCTGTTTTGAGATTTTAACCTTAACTAACAAATCATATACTTCAAAATGGATACAGTCAAAAAGCCACATGAAGAGACACTTTTAGGTCATCCGATAGGACTCTTTATCATGTTTTTAACAGAAATGTGGGAACGATTCAGTTTTTATGGCATGAAAGCCCTACTTGTATTTTACCTTACTAAATACCACTTATTTACAGATGATGCGAGTTACTTATTGATAGGAAGTTATGCTGCTTTGGTCTATGCTATGCCAGTTTTAGGAGGATACTTAGCCGATAATTATTTGGGGTTCAAACGGGCTATAATATTTGGCGGTATATTATTAGTACTAGGTCATTTGGGTTTGGCTTTTGAAGGAAATCAAGCCACCAAGTCAGTGACTGGAGAGATTGTAAGAGATAATTTTGCATTACAGATATTTTATCTTTCACTAGCTTTTATTGTAATGGGTGTCGGATTTTTGAAAGCCAATATATCATCTATAGTCGGAGAGCTCTATGAAAAGGGAGACAAAAGGCGTGATTCAGGTTTTACTATTTTCTATATGGGTATTAATCTAGGTGCTTTTTTAGCAACTATCGTATGTGTATGGCTAGGCGAAACTTACGGTTGGGGCTACGGATTTGGGGCAGCGGGTGTAGGTATGGTCGTAGGGCTAATTACATTTATATATGGAGGCAAATACTATACAGGGAAAGGAGAACCATCAAAGCCTGAGGAGCTCAATAAGGTCAGATACGGACTCAAAACAGAATATTTAATATATCTACTTTCGATATTAGGAATAGCTATCGTGTGGCAGATGGTACAAAGCCACCAAATTGTAGAATGGATATTGGGTGTGAGCATAGTGTTGTCATTTATTGCCATAATATATTTTGCATATTCTCAACCTGACAAAATAGCCAGAGATAGACTATTGGCCTTGTTGATATTGATTATTTTCACTATCTTCTTTTGGGCATTGTTTGAGCAGGCCTATTCATCACTCAATCTTTTTGCCGATAGAGCCTTGGAGTTATCGTTTTTGGGTATGGACATGAAGGCAGGTTATTTCTTAAGTTTAAACTCTTTATTTATCATTACTTTAGCGCCTGTATTTGCCACTTTGTGGGTCAAATTAGGCAAATATAACCCCAATACCGCTGTTAAGTTTGGTTTAGCCATTTTACTTGTCGGTTTAGGTTTTGGGATTTTGTCCTTTGGCATTGAGGTGTCAGAGAGTGGCAAAGTAGCAGCTATATTTTTGATATTGACCTATTTGTTCCACACCATGGGCGAACTGTGTTTGTCACCTGTGGGCTTATCGGCTGTCACTAAATTATCTCCAGGCAAAATCGTAGGATTTATGATGGGTGTTTGGTTTTTAGCTACAGCTGGTTCGGAATACGTGGCAGTATTATTGGCCAAAATATCATCTATAGACTCAGTGGGTGAAGTGATTGATTTAGAGCTGGCCAAAGCGGCCTATTTGAAATTATTCAATCTATTATTTTATATAGGCATAGGGGCAGGATTATTTCTCTTAGCCCTATCTCCAGTCATTAAAAGATTAATGCATGGCGTGGATAAAGAATTAAACAACTAACTTTAACTTTAAATAACCAATCAAAATAATTATTAAAAATGAATCAGTCAAAGAGTGATTTTTTCGATAGCACAGTGATGGGACATCCATCTGGCTTGTTTGTCTTGTTTTTTACAGAGATGTGGGAACGATTCAGTTACTACGGTATGCGGGCACTATTAGTTATGTTTTTTACAGCTTCGCTTATGGATGGCGGTTGGGGCTGGCCCCGAGAGCATGCTTATGCTATATTTGGTACCTATACATCACTGGTCTATTTATCCACGATACTAGGAGGGTATATGGCAGACCAAAAAATAGGCTTTAGATGGGCAGTAGTCGTAGGGGCGTTATTGATGACATTGGGTCATGCATCCATGGCCGTTGAAACACCCTTTTTTATATATACTGGCTTGACATTATTAGTATTTGGAAGTGGTTTTTTTAAACCCAATATGACTTCCATGATATCTGAACTATACAAAGATCACCCAGAGAAAAAGGATGGAGCCTACACAATTTTTTATATGGGTGTCAATGCAGGTGCATTTTTTGGTATCTTATTATGTGGCTATCTGGGTGAAACTGTGGGCTGGTCTTGGGGCTTTGGTTTAGCTGGTATCTTTATGCTTTTTGGGTTATTGCAATTCTGGTTGGCCCAAAATATTTTTGGTGAAGTTGGTAAAAAACCATTGGCCACAAAATTTGCAACAGTCCAAGAAGATAATCCTGTCAAACTTAATCCATTTACCAATTTGGATTTGGCTATGATAGGTACAGCGGCTGTATTAGGATTAGCTTGGATTCTCAATGACCCTGTATCAAAAATATCAGAAGGCGCCATCAATTTATTTAGATTTGAACTCTTTGGCTTGTCCGGCTCCAATGTGGTCATACTGACAGGTTTGGTCTTGTTTTTAATAGTCCTCTTTTCGAGAATACCACGCTATGACAAAGTGACTGGAGATAGAATGCTGGCTGTACTTTTCTTTGCCATATTGACTATATTCTTTTGGGCCATATTTGAGCAAGCACCGAGTTCATTGACCATTTTTGCTAAAGATTATACCAATAGAGTCTTGGAAGGAAGTGCGGGATTAACTTTCAAAATATTCAATAGTTTGATGACACTCATTCCATTGGCCATTATTACTTATGTCTTGTACTTGCTATTTAAACAGACATTTGCAAAATATTCTATTTCTAATCTTGTACTCAGTGCCAGTTTTGTCATAGTATGGGGTATAGCTATATGGATGCTCAAAGTAGAATTTGAAAAAGATGTAGCTGAAGTACCAGCTTCATGGTTTGGCGTACTCAATTCATTATTCATTATAGCCTTCGCTCCCCTATTTTCCAAAGTGTGGGAAAGCAAGTACAATCCTACAGCCAATGTAAAGTTTGCAATAGGTATGTTTTTGTTAGCCTTAGGAATGGTAGCAGTAGCTGTGGGTGCCTCATCCATTCCTGCTGGGGCCAAAACAGCTTCAGTAAGCATGATGTGGCTGATTCTTGTTTATCTATTCCACACTCTAGGAGAGCTGTGTATTTCCCCTGTATCTTTAGCTTATGTAAGTAAGTTGGTACCCGGGCGTATGATAGCTTTGATGTTCAGCATCTATTATTTGGCTATTGCCATAGGTATGAAATTGGCAGGTGTATTTGGTGAGTATTCGGAAAGCATAGCTGAAAACAATGGTATCAGTTATTTCTTCTGGATATTGACGGCAATAGCTGCAATAATGGGTTTTATATCTATTGCTTTTGGTCCAGCGGTCAAAAAACTCATGCATGGTGTGCGCTAACTCGTCACTAAACATTATAGTCTAAATAGGAATAATGCCATTAACAGTCATTGATCAGGTCATCATAGGTTTGTTTTTTTTAGTCACAATAAGCGTAGGCCTATGGGTGTCGAAGAGCGCATCAAAAAACAGTTCTGAATTCTTTTTAGGTGGGCGAAAAATGCCGTGGTGGCTCTTAGGTGTCTCTATGGTGGCTACCACATTCTCAGCAGATACGCCCAATTTAGTCACGGATATCGTCAGAAACAATGGTGTGTCGGGCAATTGGGCATGGTGGTCGTTTCTATTGACGGGCATGCTGACAGTATTTATTTACGCCCGTCTATGGCGACGTTCGGGTATAACTACCGATTTGGAATTTTATGAATTAAGATATAGTGGAGGTGCAGCCATGTTTTTAAGAGCATTCAGAGCCGTCTATTTGGGTGTCTTTTTTAATGTGATCATCATGGCCACAGTGATGCTAGCAGGTATCAAAATAGCGGGTATATTATTAAGTTGGTCACCATTAGAGACAGTACTGATTGTTGGTATTGTGACAGTTGTATATTCCTCCATAGGTGGGTTCAAAGGTGTTATTTACACAGATTTTATCCAATTTACCATAGCTATGATAGGCATGGTATTGGCTTGTATATACATCCTTGATATGCCTGAAATAGGTGGTGTGCAAGCTCTTATCGCACATCCCAATGTAAGCGATAAAATCACACTTCTTCCTGATATGAATAATATGGAAGTAGTCGTACCCCTACTTTTGATACCTATAGCTGTACAATGGTGGAGCACATGGTATCCTGGTGCCGAACCAGGTGGTGGTGGCTATATAGCACAACGTATGCTGTCAGCCAAAGATGAAAGAAGTGCCATTAAGGCTACTCTTTTATTCAATATTGCACATTATGCATTGCGGCCTTGGCCTTGGATATTGATTGCTTTGGCTTCATTGGTTATATTTCCTACATTGGATGATATTTCTTCAGCATTTCCGGCTGTATCTACCTCGATAGTAAAAGATGATTTAGCTTTTTCAGCCATGTTATCGCTTCTGCCCTCAGGATTGTTAGGTATCGTCATAGCAGCCCTCATTGCGGCTCTTATGAGCACATTAAGCACACATCTCAATTGGGGCAGTTCATATATAGTCCATGATGTTTATCAGAGATTTATAGATACAACGATCAGCGAACGCAAAAAAGTAAAGATAGGACAGATATCAACAGTCGTACTGATGATTTTAGCGGCCATATTTGCCTTATTTTTAGAAAATGCTTTACAGGCCTTCAATATTCTTTTACAAATAGGGGCTGGCACAGGACTATTATTTATATTAAGATGGTTTTGGTGGCGCATCAATGCATGGAGCGAAATCACGGCTATGGTAGTATCATTTATTGTGGCCCTGATTATGGAGTTGATTATAAAAGATGCCATTCCTATTCACTACAAGTTTTTAATAGGCGTTGGCATTACGACATTGGCTTGGCTTATAGCCACTTGGTTGACTCCACCTACAGAGATGAAGACGCTTAAGCATTTTGTACAGCTTATTAGACCACATCAAAGTGGTTGGCAACCCGTGATTCAATCATTAAAAGCAGAGGGCATTCAAATTTCAGATACCAAAGGACAGTTGGTTTCTGGGATTATAATGATGCTGGCAGGCAGTATTGGTGTCTATTCCCTTTTATTTGGCATGGGATACTTACTGTATGGTCAATATGTCTTGATGATGGTCGCTATAGCCTTCTTTATCCTATCTATTTTAATCCTAACCAAGTATTGGAAACATGTTTAAAATTAAACTGTTAAAGTATCATGAAATTTAGCGTTACAATTTTAGGCACGAATGCCGCATTACCTGGTCCAGACACCATCACCACGTCTATAATACTCAATGCACATGATCAGTTTTATGTATTTGACTGTGGAGAGGGTATGCAATCTAAATTGATGAAATATGGCTTTAAAAGAAATAAGATCCAATCCATTTTTATCTCACATCTTCATGGTGACCATCTTTTTGGTCTGCCAGGAATATTGACATCATTTGGCCACTTTCAGAGGTCAAAACCTCTATACATTTTTGGCCCAAAAGGCATCAAGGAGTATATAGATGTCATGATGAGAATATCACATTCATATACTGAATTTGAAGTGATAGTAAAAGAAATGACACATGAGGGGAATCAGGTGATTTATGAAGATGCTAAAGTAAAAGTGAGCGCATTTCCTCTCAAGCATCGCATCACAACATACGGCTTCCGACTAGATGAGAGACCACGAAGTACCAACTTAATTAAAGAAAAGCTAGACGAGTACCGCATCACCGTGGACCAAATAAAAGAAATCATAGCTGGCAATGATGTTATACTAGAAGGACAAAGAGTATCACATGAAGTATTTAAATACAGAAAAAATTCAGCCAGATCATTTGCTTATTGTTCGGACACTGAGTATTATCCTGAAATCATTCCCCACATTAAACATGTAGATATATTATATCATGAGGCGACGTATATCACTTCGCTGCTGGAAAAGGCGGCACTATATGGACACTCTACCGCAGCACAAGCTGCCGAAATAGCCAAGATGGCAGAAGTTAAAAAATTGATCCTAGGTCATTTTTCAGTAAGATATGAAGTCAAACACGCCTTTCGTGAAGATGCAGAAGAAATCTTTAATCCGGTAATAATAGCTGAAGAGGGCATGGAAGTAGAAGTAAAAACTTAAAGAAGTAAAACTATTTTTCACATGTAATGTTATTGATAATCAGAGGTATATTTGATATGAATTTAAAAAATATTTTTTTTGTTAAAAAATGTTATAATATTTTGAAAATTAGTCATACCTTTGCGTCGCTTTTGAAAAAAAGTATCTTATAAAAGAAGATCTGGTAGCTCAGCTGGTAGAGCAATACACTTTTAATGTATGGGCCCTGGGTTCGAATCCCAGCCAGATCACAAAACATAACGCCAAATTGTAGTA
>DAIPYV010000021.1:16999-28351 GCA_036782555.1 Saprospiraceae bacterium | reverse complement strand
CTGAGCTGTAGGGTCTTAAAGTGCGTCCTGCGCGCTTTACATTCATGACCCATGATGACTTACCAGCGCCAAAATCATTATGTAAGATCAGACCTTGTCCCATACTCACAGCATAATCACCTAATGTGACTAGATGAAAGGTTTTATTGATATCCTTGGCATAAGCAAAAAATGAATAAAAGTCAAATCCATAAGGAGACCCTTCACCAAAAAACTTTTCTCCAGGGTCTTTTTCCATAGTAAAACCCGCCTTAAATGATTGTCCGTATTCATATCTATAGCGTGTATATACATAATTTGGATCACCTGTGAAAGGTATAGTCCCGTCTGCTCGAGCTTGGTATCCTCTTCGCGGCTCTAAAACCCTACGACCTTTGAGGTATAATTGTGATTTTCCTTTAGTCAAAGCGTCTCTAAAATTGAGATTAAAGTCGTCAGCATCTAGTGAGCATTTGAGGAAGGGTTGAACATTCCTTATCGTACTCACATCCCAAGAAGGTATGGCTTGTAGTTCATAAATACTTAAGAATTTCCCAAAACTATTTCTATATGCCGAGAACTCATTAATTTGTATTTCGTTGAGTAGCATCAAATCTCTCAGATCTTGTTCAGTAGCTGTATTGATGTTGAGATTGTTTTCGTAGTAAAAATTTAGATTTTCAAATAGTGTGTTAAAATCAAAGCTTTCTGTATCAGTAGATTCTAAAAAATCTTCTATAATATTACCTATTAGATTATTGGTTTGGGAAGGTTCTTGGGCCCAGATCTCTGAGCTAATCAAAATACCTAAAATGAATACTATAAAAAATTTCATACCACGCAAAATTCAAGTGTAAAGGTAAAAATATTCTTAATAAATCACTATTATTTAGATTGAAAATCAATTTTATCCTTATTTTTCATATCAGATATTGAAAAAAATCGTAATATTACGCCCTTAAAATTAATGTAAATCAGTTACAATGCAACTTAAGAATTCATTACCCTATATTTGGCCTATTTTGGCTATAATTATTCTCAATGTGTTTTATTTTTTTCCACAGTTTGAAGGGAAAGTTGTACGACAAGGGGATACTATACAGTATTTAAATATGTCAAAAGAAGCTTCAGATTATTCTGAAACTCAAAACCAGCATATCCTTTGGACCAACTCTATGTTTGGAGGAATGCCTACCTATCAAATATCTGCAAGAAATCCTTCTAATTTTCTTCAATATGTTAGAAAATCAATGATGCTGTTTATGGAAAGGCCCACTGGGGATTTCGTTTTGGGTATGTTTGGTTTTTATTTTTTGATGCTGATTATGGGGGTAAGCCCTTGGTTTTCTTTTTTAGGTGCAGTATTATTTGGTTTTAGTACCAACAATTTTGTACTGTTCGAGGCTGGACACAATACAAAAATAGCGGCTATAATGTCAAGTACCTGGATTTTATCGGGTCTTTTACTAGTGTTCAAGAATAGACTATTATTAGGCAGCTCCATTTTTGGGGTAGCTTTA
This sequence comes from Saprospiraceae bacterium, assembly GCA_036782555.1. Lineage (GTDB taxonomy): Bacteria > Bacteroidota > Bacteroidia > Chitinophagales > Saprospiraceae > OLB9. The sequence continues at coordinate 26,852 of DAIPYV010000021.1, read as the reverse complement.
GGAATAAATTTAATGAACAACCACCCACAAATGACTTATTATTTAGGTATTTGTTTGTTTGTAGTTTTTTTAATTGAAATTTATAAATACATTAAGGATAACAATTTAACTGATGCAATGAAAGGTTTTGTTATATTATCTATAATTACTGTATTGGCTTTAGGATCTTCAGCATCTAAATTGTGGACTACTTATGAGTATTCTAAAGACACGATGCGGGGAGAACCTATATTAAAATCTGAAAACCCCACACCGCAATCTTCAAGCGAAACAAAAGGTTTAGAATGGTCATATGCTATGCAATGGAGTAATGGTTTCAATGATTTATTAGCCTCATTTGTGCCAAAAGCTGTTGGGGGAAGTTCTCAAGAATGGGTAGATGGACGCCAATCGGAATTAGGAAAAGCAATTGGACAAAGAGGAGAATTTCAATCCCCAACTTATTGGGGTGCTTTGCCTTTCACTAGCGGCCCTGTATATTTTGGCATAGTAACTATATTTTTATTTGTGTTAGGGCTTTTTATTGTTAAAAAACGATATAAATGGTGGATTATTTCCGTAGTTTTTCTAACACTTTTGATGTCTATGGGAAAAAATTTTGAGTTTTTCAATAGGTTACTATTTGATTATTTACCTTTCTATAACAAATTTAGAGCTCCAAGTTCCATATTAAGTATCACAGCTGTTTTTGTTCCTATATTAGCTGTTTTAGCTATTTCTGAGATAGTTAAAAGTGAACTAAAGGCATCATTTATTAAGCCTTTGTATTTTACTACGGGAATAGTTGGTGGATTGTGTTTACTGTTGTGGTGGACGGGGCCTTCAATTTTTGATTTTAGTGGTGTGAGCGATGCACAATTAACGCAAGTTATTGATCAGGTGATTGAGGATCGTAAAAATATGTTAGCCCAATCCGCTAGAAGAAGCTTGTTTTTTGTTGTCATTAGCGGAGCACTTATATGGGCATTTATTACTGATAAAATCAAAAAAAATGTTTTAGTGGGTCTATTTATTTTATTGGGTTTAGTAGATATGGTATCTGTAGGGAAAGATTATTTGGATAAAAAGGATTTTGTTTCTAAATCAGTTTACAAGCAAAACTTCGAACCCAGAGCTGTTGATGCCAAAATACTTCAGGACAAAGATCCGCACTTTAGAGTCTATGATGCGAGTATCAATACATTCAATTCAGCTAGCAGCTCTTATCATTATAAAACTATTGGTGGATACCATGCAGCAAAGTTGCAAAGAATGCAGGATATTATTGATAGACATATCAGTCAAAACAATCAGGAGGTACTGAACATGTTCAATACTAAATATTTTATCTTCCCCGGTCAAGATGGACAACCTACGGTCCAACTCAATCCTGCAGCGCTTGGCAACGCCTGGTTTGTCAATGAAATTAATATGGTTGAGGACGCCAATGCAGAAATTGATGCTTTGTCTGATTTTGATCCATCAGGCACTGCAGTAGTTCATACTGAGTTCAAAGAATATGTTTCTGAGCTATCGCCTAATAAAAATGGAAGCATTTCTCTGGTATCCTATAATCCTGACAAAATGGTGTACAGTTACGAAACAGATAGTGAGCAATTAGCTATTTTTTCAGAAGTTTGGTATGGTCCGAATAAGGGTTGGACGGCCTATATTGATGGCCAACCAGTAGAGCATGTTAGAGTCAACTATATATTGCGTGGTTTAAAAGTTCCTCCGGGAAAACATGAAGTCACATTTGAGTTTAAACCTAAAGCTTACTATACGGGCGAAACTATTAGTCTTATATGTTCACTTTTGTTAGTGGGGTTATTGGGAATTGCCATAGGAAAAGAAATAAAAGGAGGGGTTTTTATTAAATAAAATAAAAGAAATAGTTTAGATGGATTTGAACGATAAATCAATATTAATAACAGGAGGCACTGGCTCTCTTGGAAAGGCACTAACACAAACGATTTTTCAAAAATTTCCTAAAGTGAAACGTTTAGTGATTTACTCACGTGATGAACAAAAGCAGTTTCAAATGGCCCAGGAATATCCTGAGCAAGAATACAAAGCTATTCGTTATTTTATTGGAGATGTCCGAGATTTGGAAAGACTTAAGCGCGCATTTAATGGAATTGATTATGTCATTCATGCCGCCGCAATGAAGCATGTACATATTGCTGAATATAATCCTGATGAATGTGTCAAAACTAATATAGGTGGTGCTGAAAATGTTATTCAGGCTTCACTCTCAACAAATGTTAAAAGAGTAGTAGCATTATCAACAGATAAAGCTTGTGCGCCTATTAATCTTTATGGTGCCACAAAACTGACAAGTGATAAGCTTTTTATTGCTGCCAACAATATAAGAGGAAAACAAGATATTAAATTCTCGGTAGTTAGGTACGGAAATGTAATGGGATCTAATGGTTCAGTTATTCCTTTTTTTATGAAAAAGAGAAAGGAGGGATATTTACCGATTACAGATTCCAATATGACAAGATTCAACATTTCTCTAAAAAGTGGTGTTGATATGGTACTTCACGCATTGGAGTATGCATGGGGAGGAGAATTGTTTGTCCCCAAAATACCTTCTTACAGAATTACTGATGTTGCAAAAGCTGTTTGTCCAGAATGTGAACTAAAAATAGTAGGTATTCGTCCGGGTGAAAAAATTCATGAAGAAATGATAACAACTTCTGATTCATTTACTACCTATGATTTAGGAAAGTATTATGTGATTTTACCACAAGTACCCGTCTGGAATTTAAGCGATTTTGTTCAACATTTTAATGCAAAACTTGTTGAAAATGGTTTCAACTATTCATCAGGGCACAACTCCGAATGGGAAACAGTAGATAGTTTGAGGCATTTAATTAAGACACACTTATATTCAGATTTTTGATGATGATACCCTACGGAAAACAAAATATTACTGAGCAAGATATAAATGCTGTAGTAGAAGTTTTAAAATCTACATACCTTACCCAGGGCCCCAAAGTGGCTGAATTTGAAAATGCTTTTGCAAAATATATAGGTTGTAAATATGCAGTTGCTGTCTCTAATGGTACAGCTGCACTTCATTTGTGTGCGATGGCGTTGAATGTTGGACCAGGAGATAAAATTATTACCACTCCTATTACCTTTGCCGCTAGTGCCAATTGTGTTCGATATTGTGGTGGTGATGTTGTTTTTTCTGATATTGATACTAATACTTTTTTATTGGATATTGAAAGTGTCAGAAAATTATTAGAAGCATCGCCTAAAGGAACATATAAAGGGATAATTCCTGTACAGTTTGCGGGTAGGGCCGTAAACTTAGAAGATTTTAGAAGTTTAGCCGATGAGTTTGGATTGTGGATTATAGAAGATGCCTGTCATTCTCCGGGTGGTTATTTTGTGGATTCAAATGGAAAGCATCAGAATTGTGGTAATGGACGGTTTGCAGATTTAGCCATATTTTCTTTTCATCCTGTCAAACATATCGCTTGTGGAGAAGGAGGAATGGTCACCACTAATGACGAAAACCTTTATAAACAGTTGATTAGACTAAGGTCCCATGGCATCAATAAAGGGGACGATCCTTACATCAATGAATTATCGTGGGCATCAGGTGAGGAGGTAAGTAGTTCTTATCCAGCTTGGTATATGGAAATGCAACAGTTAGGGTACAACTATAGATTAACTGACTTTCAATGTGCTTTGGGTATAAGTCAATTATCTAGAGCTGATGACGGAATGAAAAAAAGGAAAGACATCGCACTCAAGTACTTCAATTCTTTTAAAGATAAGGCCTTCATTAAAAACCAATCTGGTGTTGTTGATGGGCATGTTTATCATCTATACATCATCGAAGTAGAGAGGAGATTAGAACTGTTTAATTATTTAAGGCAAAATAATATTTTTGTACAGATTCATTACATCCCTACCCATTTGATGCCTTATTACAAATCTTTTGGTTGGAAAGAAGGAGATCTGCCACACGCAGAAAATTATTATAAACATTGTATTAGTTTGCCAATGTTTCCAACATTAACGGAGGAAGAACAGAATTTTGTGATTAATAAAATTAATGAGTTTTATAACAATTGATTTATTTAAGGGTTAAATTATATAATAGTTTTTTAAGAAATATCATCATGGATTATAGTGCATTAATACCCTACAAAGTAAAAGATGTTGTTTCAATTATAATTGAAAATAAAAATTTGTCTTTCATAGATAGTATTGAATATCTATATCACTCTAAAATGTATGAATACTTAAGTGATGAAACCACAAAATTTTGGCATTTAAGCCCTAATAAACTTTATGACATTTTAGAAAGAGAAAAAAACAACCTTATTTTTGACATACCAGATTTTATTTAATATGGAAACACTTACTGATCAACAAAAATTTATTATCTTTGTGCTTGAAAATTACAAAAACAAAATGAAGATAGATGGTGTCAAAGCCTTTGATTCTTTTAATCAAAACAACGTATTTTTGTATTTACAAGAGGGGTATGATGTCTTACATACTCAGAGTATAAGCTACGTCATTTCGGAAGTAGAAAACCTAATTAATACAAGATGACTCTTTATCACGGAAGCACAATTGTAGTAGAATCTCCAAGGCTTATAGAATCTCAAAGATTATTGGATTTTGGTAATGGGTTTTATACTACAACAAATAAATATCAAGCTGAAAGGTGGGCATTGATAAAAAATTTAAGAAATAAATTTGAGTACACACCCATAGTAACTATTTATAATTTTGATGATGCTTTTTTGGTAAATTCAATTTTGAAAGTTAAATCTTTTAGTAAGGCCGATGAAGAATGGTTAGACTTTGTTTTTAGAAACAGAAAATCAGAAATTAAAAGTGAATACGACATAGTGATAGGTCCCGTCGCAAATGATACACTGTATGCTACTTTAACATTATACGAATCAGGCATATTAAATCAAAAAGAAACAATTAATAGATTAAAGACTCATAATTTATTTGATCAAGTTTCTTTCCATACTGAGAGAGCCCTTCAAATCTTAAAATTTATAGAGTATTATGAGTATACTGCTCAAGAATAACATTGCTATTATACCTGCTAGAGGAGGAAGCAAACGCATTCCTAAAAAAAATATTAAAAACTTTTTAGGAAAACCTATAATTGCTTATTCTATAGAAGCTGCGATAGAATCGAAGCTATTTGATGAAGTGATGGTATCCACTGATGATGAGGAAATAGGTGATATCGCCTTGAGCTATGGAGCGAACGTACCTTTTTTGAGAAGTAACGAGACATCAAATGATCATTCTTCAACGTTTCAAGTTTTGGAAGAAGTCTTAAATGAATACAAAAAAATTGGCAGGTCCTTTGATAATGTATGTTGTATCTACCCTTGCGCACCATTTATTACAAACGAAAGACTTAAGTTGGCATACGACATCATGATATCTAATGAATTTGACAGTGTAGTACCATTGGTTGAAATTGGTTTTCCGATACAACGTGCATTCCAATTAGAGAGTCAAAGGATTTCGTTTTTCTATCCAGAATTTGCTTTGACAAGATCTCAGGACTTAAAAAAATCATACCATGATGCTGGACAGTTTTATTGGATAAAAGCCAATTCCCTAGTAGACCAAAAAAGCATAATAACTAATAATACGGGTTCCATTGTACTTTCAGAACTACATGCGCAAGATATAGATAACGAGTCGGATTGGATATTAGCAGAATTAAAATATAAAGTGATTAAAAGGAAATCGAAATGAATAATTTTAAAACAGATCAAGAAAAATTTTGGGTCACAGAATTTGGAAATGAATATATACAAAGAAATCAAAGCGAACAGCTATTAGCCTCAAATTTAAATTTTTTTTCTAAAGCATTAAAACAGACAGGAAAAATTAGCTCTTGTATAGAATTTGGCGCCAACATTGGTATGAATTTAAAGGCTCTAAAATTTTTATATCCTTCCATTAAACTTCATGCTGTTGAAATAAATGAAAAAGCTGTGCAAGAACTTGGCAAACTAATAGGCGATGAACATGTTTTTCAGGGCTCTATTTTTGATGTCCCGACTAATCAAAAAGTTGATTTGTCTCTTATCAAAGGAGTTTTAATACATATTAATCCAGAAAAGCTTGATTTAGTATACAGAAAGTTATATGAAAGCTCTAGTAAGTACATACTCATAGCGGAATATTATAATCCTTCTCCAGTTGCAATGAGCTATAGGGGACACTCTGATAGATTATTTAAAAGAGATTTTGCTGGGGAATTTTTAGATAAATATCCTGAAACAGTGTTGATTGATTATGGCTTTGTTTATAAAAGGGACCCAGCATTTCCACAAGATGATATTACATGGTTTTTAATAGGGCGATGAAGATACAGTCTCAAGAGATGATGAAGAATCAGTTAATATTTTCCTGAGTGATGGTTGAGAGGTAGTGTTTTAAGAAGTTCAAAATCTTAATTGACTTTGACATAACTTATTATGTGCACTATATAGTAATATCGGATTATTAAAATTTGAAAACAAATTTTAAAAAAAGTGTTTGGTTTTTACACATATATGTCAATAATTTCTAAAAAAAAATTAAAACTTTCTAATCAGAATTTGGTTAAAATTAAAAAAATTATTACTCCTTGAAGTTTTCCTAATTAAATTAGTTTATATCTAGAGGTTGATACATTCAAGTATAAACTTCTTGAACGTGAAAAGATAAGATATCAAGACTTCAACAAAACACCTAGCGATAGCAATGTTCTATTGGTTTATTGTGGAAGAGCTGCTAATCTATGGGAGTTTTGTTTTGGTAAATCCTGGATTTAAAAATTGAGTGAGTTGAAAATTTTTGATATAGGTTACAAAACATATTGGCAAATTGCAATAATGTAACATAAAAATTTGAAATGATGATTTTGCCACAAAAATATAAATGTTTAAATCAAAATACATTTACTAAAAGTGATTTTTCCATTTTGCCTTTAAGGTATGAGGATAGGTTTGATATTATGGATTGGCGAAATGAACAATTGTATCACCTTCGTCAAGATAAACCTTTAACCAGAGATGAACAAGAATTGTACTTCACAAAAGTTGTTTATCATTTATTTGATCAAAATCATCCACCACAAATTCTATTTTCTTACATAGAAGGGAGCCGATGTATAGGTTATGGTGGGTTGGTTCACATAAATTGGAAAGATAAAAATGCAGAAATTTCTTTTATAATGAAAACTTCTTTAGAAAAGAAGTTTTTTCATTTTCATTGGAAAACTTATTTGGATCTTATTGAAAAAGTTGCTTTTGGGGAATTGGGTTTGCACAAAATTTACACTTTTGCTTTTGATTTGCGCCCCCAACTATATGAAGCGATAGAAGCCTCTGAATACACAAAAGAAGCTATATTAAGAGAACATTGTTCGTTTGGAGGTGATTTTAAAGATGTTGTGATTCATTCTAAAATCAGCCCATATTTCGTAAGAAAAATTCAAATAGATGATATAGCTATATCTTATGAATGGGCCAATGATATTGATACTAGAATTAACTCTTTCGATTCTAATTCTATTAAATTTGATGATCATAAAATTTGGTTTGAAACTAAACTTTCTTGTTCTGATTCCGATTATTACATGTGTTATTTCGAACAAAAGAAATCTGGATTAATTCGTTTTGATATAAATAATGAATGTTCATTAATAGGAATCAATATTGCACCGCAATTTAGGGGAATGGGTTTGTCAAGAATTTTTTTAAATCTATGTATAAAAGAGCATATTCAAAATTACGATTTTATTGAGTTTGTAGCTTTTATAAAGCCTCAAAATGTACCTTCAATTAAAGTATTTGAAAACTTAGGATTTACTAGGGATTCTGATGTTATTTTGAACAATCAAAAGGCTCTGAAATATAAAAAAAATAGGAATGAATAACAATAAAGTTTTTATCATTGCAGAATTGTCTGCCAATCACAACGGGAGTTTAGATGTGGCCCTAGAAACCATAAGGGCCGCTAAGAGAAGCGGAGCGGATGCCATCAAATTGCAAACATATACACCTGATACTCTTACTTTAAACTGTGACAAAGATGATTTTATAATTAAAGGAACTATCTGGCAAAACCAAAAATTATATGATTTATATCAGGAGGCATACACCCCTTGGGAATGGCATGCAGAATTATTTAAAATAGCAAATCAAGTGGGATTGGTGTGCTTTTCGTCTCCATTCGATAAATCTGCAGTAGATTTCTTAGAAGAATTAAATACTCCTATTTACAAAATAGCATCATTTGAAATAACAGATATCCCATTAATAGAATATACAGCTAGTAAAAGGAAGCCTATGATTATTTCAACGGGAATTGCAGAATTCAATGATATAAAATTGGCAGTTGATACATGTCGTAAAGTTGGGAATAATGATATTACACTATTGAAATGTACGTCTTCTTATCCTGCACCTATCGAAGAAGCCAATCTACTCATGATGCAACAATTTGCTAAAGATTTTAATGTCAAAGTGGGTTTAAGTGACCATACTTTGGGTACCACTGTTCCCATAGTTGCCACAACATTAGGCGCTACAGTCATAGAAAAACATTTTATTCTTGATCGCTCTATTGGTGGTCCAGATGCGGCTTTTAGTTTGGATGAAAAAGAGTTTACAGATATGGTCACTTCTGTTAGACAAGCAGAAAAGGCGATAGGACATCTTAGTTATGCGTTGACAGAAAAGCAAAAAGCTGGTAAACAGTTTGCTAGAAGTTTGTATGTGGCAGAAGACATAACAATAGGTGAAATCTTCACAGAAAAAAATGTTCGTTCCGTCAGACCTGGATATGGGTTGCACCCTAAGTATTTAAAAAGCATCTTAGGGCAAAAAGCTAAGAGAGATTACAAAATAGGGGATCGATTTGATAATGTATAGACAATAGTGGATGTGTAAAAAAAAGAAAATACTATTTATTTCTAATCAAGGAATTTCACCTTTGTATTTAGGGATAGAATTAGAGATTATTGAAAGCCTAAGTAGTGCGGATAATGAAATTTATTTTGCAACATGTGATCGATCGACAACATCCTGTTATTTTAATCCAACAGGAAATATAATTGGCTGTGCCATATGCCAATCTAGAAATATTAAATTTCATAAGTTAGTTGAAAATGATAATATAAAACACACTAAGTTTCCTAAGTCAAAAATTGACCACTTAATTTCAGATTTTGATGTTAATGATACTGAAAATATAAACAATTGGTCTTATGATAGTATACCTTTTGGTCGAGGAATATTATCTTCTGTCATTTCATTAAAACGAGACTATAATGTCAATCAAGAATCGTTAAAGCCATTAATAAAAGAAGAGTTAAAAGTTGCTCTTCATTCACTTATGGGTTTCAAAGAACTATATGATGAAATAAAACCTGATGTTGTATATTTGTATAATGGTAGGTTTAGTGAGGTATTCCCAATAGTTTCTTTTTGTAAAACAAATAATGTACAATTTTATACATACGAAATTGGATCAAATTATCAAACTTACGAATTGTTTCGCAATAATTTGCCACACAGCATTAAAGCGAGACAAGAAAATATGAAAAAAATTTGGGACGAAAAGGATAGCAAAAAAATTGACTTGAGTCAAAAGTGGTTTGAAGATAAAGTGAAAGGGAAAAATGAAGATGATACAGTTTACATAAAAAATCAAATACAACTTTTATTACCTGATAATTTTGATGAAACTAAGATAAATGTTGGAATTTTTAATTCATCTGAAGATGAAATGAAAACTATTGATGAATGGCAACACTCTATGTATTCTACACAAAATGAAGCAATTAGTTTGATTCTAAATGAATTTATAGGGA
>DAIPYV010000021.1:0-16899 GCA_036782555.1 Saprospiraceae bacterium | reverse complement strand
ATGTATTCTACACAAAATGAAGCAATTAGTTTGATTCTAAATGAATTTATAGGGAATAATAATTATCATTTTTATTTGAGAAATCATCCTAACTTAAGCCAAGTTAATAATTCTCAAACTGCAGAAGTTAAAAAATTCAATTTTGATAATTTTACTTTAATTGATGCATCAAGCCCTGTTGACACTTATTCATTAATGAAAAGTTGTAATGTGATTATTAGTTTTGGATCTACTATTGGAATAGAAGCCACTTATCATGGGAAAATTTCTATATTATTAGGAAAAAGTTTTTACACAAATCTTGATGTAGTTTATGAACCTTCAAGTTTTGAGCAACTATATGATTTATTATATAATTATAAAAATCTTAAGCCAAAACCTAAGTTTAGCACTCTTTCTTATGGATATTATATGGCTCAAAGAGGTGAAGAATATAAATATTTTAATTATAAAGGTAAATCCGACAGCTCATTCAAAGGTCAATTAATTAATAGGTTTAATGTGAGTACATTTTCGTTTTTGTTAAAGTATTTTTCGGGTTTTGTGAAATACTTACAAAAGTTTAAAATACTTTATGGTAAATGGCCTTCTATAAGTGATTTTAAAAAGTTAAAAATTTAATTGACTACTTAAAATTTAACAACTTAATTTTTCCGATATATAGGAATTACAAAGCAACATAGTCATTTCTGTATTGTTATTCTTATTAATTTTACAATTAAATTATTAAAAATGGTTTTTTAAATATATTTTTGCATTTTGATTGTTAATAAATACTATGCGATACTATCTATTAATTATTTTTTGGATCTTAATGGTTTGTAGAGGAAACACACAAAATCGTGACTGTTCCTCGTTAGATACTAATTTGTGCTACTCAATAGGGAATTTCCCAGAGATTGATTTTGATATAAAAAGAAAATTTAGAAGTATTGATAATGTTATGTTATATCAATCGCCACTATTGATGGATATAGATAATGATTGTATTCCTGAAATTATTATTGCGAGTGAAGATGGGTATCAGATAGGACCTCCACGCTTGTCTAAGAACATATTGATAATTGATTCACAAACAGGAATTACAAAGAAAAAAATAGTAACAGCTTATTTTAATTGGTCAACTGCGGGAAGCTATGTTTTGGCTGATGTTGATAACGATGGTGCCATTGAAGTCATAGTAGTAGCGGCCGACGTTAATATTAATGAAACTTTTACATCAGGTAAACTGGTATGCTATGATATGGATGGAAATATAAAATGGGTTTCTGACCAGAAATATGGTAAAAACTTAGAATATAGGTATGGCGGCACTCCAAGTTTAGCTGATTTTAATCAAGATGGAACACCAGAAGTTTATATTTATAATGAAATCTTTAATGCAAAGACTGGAAGAAAATTAGTAGATGGGGGCTTAAACGGGAAAGGTATGCGTACCGCTTACACATCAAGTGGAAGCAATTCTCTTTCAATAGCGGGGTATTTTGACGATGATGACACCGATTTGGAATTAGCAGCCGGATTTACTATTTACAAAGTTTTAATATCTAATATTGATGGGACTCAAGGCAATTCTATGATACCCTACAATTTTAGATTAAATGGCAGGCTCATAGATGGTATGACATCAATGGCAGATATTAATTTAGATGGTCGAATGGATGTCGTAGTAACTTCAGATGGTGATTTCCCTAATGCTAAGATTTATGTTTATTCATTAATAGAAAATGTACCCACCTTAATTGCTCAAGCTTCGCCGTCAAGAGGCCAAACCAATTGTTGTCCCGATCAGATTGGTCCTGCAGTCATAGGAAATTTATTAGATACCAAAAAACCAACTATTTGTGTGAATAGACCTTCTAAATTATTGGCATATAATTACAACGGTACAACAAATTTACAACTGATTTGGGATTTACCAACTAATGATATTTCAGGTGTCACTGGTCTCACAATGTTTGATTTTGACCAAGATGGTTTTCATGAGCTAGTTTACAGAGACGAAACTAATTTAAGGATTATTGATGCTCGGACTAATCCACCTCGTGATCTTGCTTCTTTCTCTTGTTTTTCAGGAACAGGGCTTGAATTTCCAATCATCGGTGACATAGACAATACTGGAGTATCTAAAATTTGTGTTACTTGTGGGACTTCAAGACAGGGTTCTGGGGCATCAGTTGGCAAAATTGAAGTTTATGAAGCTAAAGAAGCTCTTCACGCATGGGCGCCATCAAGAGGTATTTGGAATCAATATAATTATCATATTTTTAATATCAATGATGATTTGACTATACCTTCTAAAATGAAAAATAATGCTACTTACCAAGAAGGTTTCTTTAATTCTATTTATGTTCAAAAGTCCTTAATCAACGAAGATAAAGATTATTTGCAAAAAGCACCAGACTTGGGTATCCATATGAATACTTTTAATCACTGTATTTCTTATGATTCGATATCTAGTTTGTTTGAAATTGTTTTTACTGTATTTAATACTGAATTTGCCTCCCAGGATTTGAATATTCCCATTAATATTTCCATTTATGATAATAATCCTTCTCAAAATGGGAAGTTAATAAAAAAATTAGTTTTTGATGAAGTTATTTTAGCGGGCTCTCATTATCATATAGTGACAACACTAGACAGTTTACCTCAGAGCCAAATATTATTTGTAGTATTAAATTATAATGGGGGCAATTTAGGATCGGAATTTACTGATAGCGGTTTTGATATTGCTGAGTGTACATATGAAAACAATATTTTCGAATTTAATTTTAGTGAATTTGTAAGTTTCATAAATGTAGATATCTGTAAAAACGATAAATATGATTTCTTTGATATTGAATTAGTAGAGTCGGGCCTATATGTAAAAACCCACACAGTGCCTGAAATTTGCGACAGCCTCACCATCCTAAACCTAAGTGTTGTGGATATCTTTCGTACCTCAGAAAGCTATATTATTTGTGATGGAGATTCTTTGCAGATGGGTAATCAGTGGGTATATGATGACTTTGTCTATACTCAAAATTTGTTGTCCTCTACTGGCTGTGATAGTACCCACATTATTACAGTACAAAAAGTTATAGCTGAACCAATTGTGAATTTTATAGATTTATGTAAAGGTGACTCTGTTAGGATAGGCCAACAATGGTACTTTGATGCCACATCTATTGAAAATATCATTGATGCAGAGCCGTGTCCGCTATTCAGAACTACGTACGTTAGGGTTAATGAGTCTTATTATTTTGATGAGGTGCGTGTCAAATGCCCTAAAGACTCTATTTTTTTTCATGATAGATTGATATCTGAGGCTGGAATTTACCCATTTAATTACCTCACGAGCTCAGGGTGTGACTCTGTCTATTTACTAGAAGTAACAGAAGTCAAAGAGCCATCATATCCAAGTGTTACCACAGATTGCGAACGTCAAGTGTACCTCCTAAATATTGATGAGAATGACTCTTGGACACATCAGTGGAGTCATGGCTACAGTGGCCATGAAGTAGAATGGAGCACTGACTCAGATATTACTGTCACCTATTACCACATTGATGAAGAATGTGAGGTGGAATACAGAGTAGCGTTACCAGAGATTCCTTCATTTCAGGACATACCATGGATAGGTGATACAGTGGTCTATCCTGGGAAAAATATAGAATATATCGTCCATTTAGATCCTGATTTTTGGCAAATCCAATGGCGTCCAAGCAGTGTCTTTGGATGTGATACATGTTTTGAAAATTCCGTTCTTGTGCTGAATGAAGTATCGGCCAGTTTAACATTGGTTCATGTTTCAGGTTGCGAATATAGCCGTACATTTAATATCCAAGTAGATGACACTCCAGATTTGATTATTCCTAATATTTTTGCTCCTGATGGGTCTCCAGCAAATAATAGGTGGACGATATATATTCCTGATTGTTTTGTCATAGAGTTTATAAATATATATGACAGATGGGGCAACCAAGTATCAGAAATGAAGTATCCAATGGAAGTAGAATGGGAAGGCTCATTTAATGGACGTCAACTAGAACAAGGTGTTTATACATACATCATAAAATACCGAGACCCTTCAGGTGCTCATAATTTTAAAGCAGGCGATGTCACATTAGTTAGATAATAACCTGATTTCTATCAAAACTACTGTATAGATATATCTTTTATCAATTTTTATTGAAGGCTTTTAAAAACATTAATGTGTCACCTCCATCGCAATTTTAGAATTTAATAATTCTTCTTTATCGTTTGTTTTGGCTTATTAACGTACTTTTGCCCATATAGTGTTTTAAACCGCATTATACAGAAAATCTATTCCGGAGCTAAGCTGCATATGCATGTTTAATATATCCAATAGATTATTATTATTATTATTTTGGCATCACTAAATTTTTGTTAAATGATATTTTTATTCATTCAGCCAAATATTTGGAAAGTTTTTGCATAATCAAAAGGATTAATATTGAAAAGAATAGTAGATGGAGTAACTCATTTAGAAACCTTGTCAAACTATTGAGTAGAATTTTTGTTTCGTCGTTTTTTGTGTCTTATGGGGTTTTCATTGCATTATTTAGGACAACTATCTTTTAGATTTAAATCTGCAGTATGCGTATTTTTTTATTATGTATTTTTTTTATAAATTTTGTATCTTCTAGTCATACTCAGATACAAGATTGTACACCTATTGACCCTAATCTCTGCTATGCTTTTGAAAATTTTCCCTCAATTAATTTTGAGTTTAGCGAGCTTTTTGAATCCGAAGGCAACACAGTCATATATCAGTCTCCTTTATTAGCTGATATGGATGGAGACTGTATTCCGGACATTATCATGGCGGGTACTTCCAATTTTTCAAATACTGAAATCAGATTAGTTAGGAATATCATCATTATGGATTCTCAATCAGGTCGCACCAAAACTGTTATTCCCACAGCCTATTACAATTGGTTTACAGCGAGCAGTTATGTAGTTGCTGATGTGGATTCAGATGGTAAAGTAGAAATCATAGTAGCTATTGCGGACCATATTTTAAACAGAGGACTGAGAGAGCAAGGAAAATTGGTGTGCTACAATCTAGATGGTAGTATCAAATGGGTCTCTGATGAAAAATATGGCCAAGGTCTGGAGTACGCATACGGTGGTACGCCAAGTCTGGCTGACTTTAATCAAGACGGTATACCTGAACTCTATATCTATAATGAAATATACAATGCGCGCACAGGCGTAAAACTCGTAGATGGTGGAGATAACGGAAAGGGTATGGTGACAGCCTACCAATCTGGAGGGAGTAATTCCTTGTCCATAGCTGGATATTTTGACGATAATGATGATGATTTGGAATTGGCTGCAGGATACACCATATATAAAGTGAATATTGTCAATCCAAATGGACAGGCGGGCAATTCAATGACACCTTTTAACTTTAGTTTAAATGGTGAGTTTATTGATGGATTTACGTCCATGGCAGACATAGATTTGGATGGCAAAATGGATGTCATTGTGACCTCTTTTGGTGATTTCCCAGTGAGCAAATTATATGTTTATACTTTATCAGGGAATCAAACGACACTATTGGCATCTGTTTCTCCTCCGAGAGGCCTTACTAACTGCTGCCTGGAACAAATTGGTCCACCAGTAATAGGTAATTTGGCCGATAATGATAAACCCACCATTTGTGTGGTGAGACCTTCTAAATTATTAGCCTACGATTATGACGGTACTGATGAATTGAAGCTGCTATGGGATTTGCCTACCAACGATAAATCAGGAACTACTGGTCTGACCATTTTTGATTTTGACCAAGATGGCTTTCATGAATTAGTTTACAGAGATGAAGAGCAGCTCAGAATTATTAATGCACGAACTAATCCGCCCACAGATCTTGTCAATTTTCCTTGCTTTTCCGGTACCGGATTAGAGCACCCCATCGTAGGTGATATTGATAATTCTGGAGTGACAAAAATATGTGTGGCCTGTGGTGCTGCATCTGGCAATAATCGGGCATTTATTGGCAAACTAAAAGTGTTTGGTGCTCAAAGTGTGCAGCAACAGTGGGCCCCATCTAGAGGTATTTGGAATCAATACAATTATCATATTTTTAATGTGAATGACAATCTGACCATACCACAAAAGATGATCAATAATGCCATCTTTCAAGATGGATTTTTCAATTCATTTTATGTACAGCAGTCATTGATTACTGAAGATAAACAGTTTATACAAAAAGTGCCAGATCTCAATATTGCTCAAGGCAATTTTTCTCATTGTATTGAATACAATTCCGCCACTGAGTCATTTGAAATATTATTGACAATACAAAATAATAGTAACGCCTCACGAATATTTGATGCATTCTCTTATATTTCTATTTATAATGGTGATCCTCTGACTAATGGCCGGTTGGTCGATAAAGTCTCTTTTGATAGCACAATACCTAGAGGACAGCGTACCACCATTACTATCCCTTTAAATCCCAATTTTCAAGATACTATTCTTTATTTAGTAGTCAATTATGACGGAGGTCAGTTGGGTAGTCAGTATGATGGCAAGGGATATTTAGTATTAGAATGTAGCTATGATAATAATATTGTCCAATTAGATATCAATGATTATATCACTTTTATCGATGATGAAATATGTCAGGGTACAGCCTATCCCTTTTTTGGAAGGATTCTTGAAGACGAAGGAAAATATGTTCACTCTGCGAGCCGACAGAATGCTTGTGATGCCATCACTGTATTAAATCTAATATCTGTAGAAGCACTTCGTACAAATCTAGATATCACCTTGTGCGAAAATGATTCTGTTTTTATCAGTAATCGATGGTATTCATCGGACACTATTTTTACTCAGTTTCTTACAGCTCAGAATGGATGTGACAGCATTTTGAATGTGAAAATAAATCAAATAAACAAATATGCTTCCAAGGAAGATGTAACTCTGTGCTCTGGAGATTCCATTTTTGTGGATAATAGTTGGTACTTCAAAGATACTATTTTAGAGCGCATAGTTACATTGGATCCTTGTCCTATATTGGATGCTATCCAAATTAAATTCAATAATTCATATAGTATTTTTGATAAGATAACTCGATGCGGTAATGAGTTAATACAATATCAAAACCAAATGCTCACTGATGACGGTATCTATACTTTTAGATATCAGACAGCGCAAGGTTGTGATTCTATGTACACTGTTGAATTGATCAATTTAGCACTGCCCAATGAGCCTTTAATCATCCCGGAATGCAGTGATAAATTCTACACTATGTCAGTAGACGTAAATGACTCATGGTCAATTTTATGGAGCAATTCTCAAACGGATAGAGAGACCAATTTTAATGAAAACACCAACGGATTTGTGACCTTGCGTCATGATACATTGGGCTGTCAGGTACAATACAACTTTTTTCTTCCATTTATTCCTGATATTGAGGACATTCCCGTCTTGTCCGATACGACTATATTCCCAGGCCAAAAGATAATTCAATCTTTAGGCTTGGATGATGCGCTGTGGAGTGCTACATGGACTCCTGTATCTATTTTTGATTGCTCTACTTGTTTAGAAAATGTGTTGACGACATTTTCAGATATAGAAGTTCAACTTCTTTTAAGACATATTTCTGGTTGTACTTATAATTTACGAGCTAATGTACTATTAGATGATTCTGCAGAAATAGTATTGCCCAATATTTTTTCACCTGATGGCTCGGTGCTGAATAATCGCTTGAACATGGGAGTTCCTGAGTCTTTTCAGGTAGAAGAAATCCATATTTATGATAGATGGGGCAATATGGTATTTAGAAATCAAAATCCAGATGATATATCTTGGGATGGGAGCTTTAATGGCCAAAAGCTACCTTCAGGGGTCTATATTTACTTTGTAAAATATCAAGATCCAGCTGGTAACACCAAGTTTAAGACGGGTGATATTACGATTATAAGATAATGTTATTAATTAAACTTTATAAGTTTTTTATAGTTTTGGACATGTAACAAACTGTATTGTGTCATGCGGTCATCTAAAAAAACATCTATAAAAACTCATATATCATACAGCTGGCCGAAAATAAAAAATTTATCGCCTGAGTGGACATTGTTTTTGGACAGAGATGGTGTCATCAATGAGCGAAAAGTAGACGAATATATTACAGTCTGGCAAGACTTCAAATTCTTGCCTGGGGTGTTAGACGCACTAGCTATTTTTTCAAATATTTTTGGAAGAATTTTTATTGTTACTAATCAAGCAGGGATTGAAAAAGGATTGATGAACCACGAAGATTTAGAAGCCATCCATCAAAATATGATGGAATATATCATCTATCATGGTGGTAGAATAGATGAAATATATTACTGTCCCTACAAACCTGATCTCGACCCACTGTGCAGAAAACCCAATCCGGGTATGGCCTTAGAAGCCAAAAAGGAATTTCCAGAAATTGAATTCTCTAAAAGTATCATGATTGGTGACTCGGATTCAGACATTGCTTTTGGCAATAATCTAGGCATGAAAACTATTTTAGTGGGTAATAAGGCGGACAATAACTTCTCTTTGCCCAATAGTATTCCAGATTTTAAGGTGAGTAGTTTGAAAGATGTGGCGGACAGCTTGGGATAAAATTGATTAATCAAAGGTCACCACACGGTTTTTATGTTATGGGGTAGTTATGATGATATCATAACCACGAGAGTCATTTTTTCCTGTGCATTAAGTGTAACCACACCACAAGCTATTTTCTTTCCATCTACATTCCAACTTTTAATTTCGTTAAAAAAATCAAGTTTAGATCCTAGTCTTGAGGCTCCTGGACCACTTACGAATATAGTTTTTTTTCAGTTAAATCTAAATTATTTTTAAGTTCCTCAGACATATATTTATCTAAAAATCAGATTCAACAGTTGTCAACTGTGGATTATTATCAAGTCCACATTCTTCGATATTTTGAGCAAAGAAATTGAGAGATATTAACATAATGAGGATCATAAAGGATATTTTCATATACTATTGATGAGTTGATATATAACGATTATACTTTTATTAAATCCTATTCTATGCATAACTATTATCAATTATCTGGTTTTTTGTCAATCATTGAGTTCGCTAAAAAAGTCATTTATAGGTCAAGATAGAATGTATTAAAGCTTAATTCAAGTTTCCCATAAACTATTTATATTCCTAACGGTTAATTTTGGCATTGTTTAAGGATTGACTGATTTATTCATTGATGTACAAGATAAAAGAAATATATTATACTATTCAAGGTGAGGGATTTCACACAGGAAGACCTGCGGTTTTTTGTCGGTTTTCTGGCTGTAATCTGTGGACGGGTAGGGAAGAAGATAGAGACAAAGCTGTATGTAAGTTCTGCGATACAGATTTTTGGGGTATGGATGGTGTCAATGGAGGTAATTACACTTCTCAGGAGCTCATCAATAAAATAGTTTCTCTATGGCCTACGTCTTCCAAAGATGTTTTTGTAGTATGTACTGGCGGAGAACCTGCTTTACAAATTGACGAGGAGCTTGTGTCAGAGATGCACCGACATAATATCGAAATAGCCATTGAAACCAATGGTACAGTAAGTTTGGCCTCAAATATAGACTGGATATGCGTCAGCCCTAAAGCTAATACAGAAATCATCGTGACAAAAGGTCATGAGTTAAAATTGGTATATCCACAGTTAGAAAATGTACCTACAGATTTTGAACATCTTGATTTTGAGCATTTTTATCTCCAACCGTTGGACGATGCCCATCAGGAACACAATACAAAAGCTTGTGTCCAATATTGTCTCCAAAATCCTAAATGGAAACTCAGTCTTCAAACACACAAGTATTTGGGTATCGACTAGTTCTTTATCTGGACAGTGCACTAGCTTTAGTCCTCTACGTACAGACATAGCCCTTTCAGATAGTGTCCCTCTGGGTGATACAATGAGATAGGGTGGTCAGCACCTTGGCTCATATGGTGCATGATGCGTACTTTTTTTCCCGATTCAAGGCCTGCGGCGACAATGGTATCTTGAAATAATTGTGTGCCTACCACTTGCGAACAAGAAAATGTCATTAGCATACCTCCTGATTTTACTTTTTTTAAGGCCAATGCATTGAGTCTTTTGTAAGCCTGTACAGCATTGTGTCTTTTGTGTAGACTTTTGGCAAATGCTGGCGGATCTACTATGACTATGTCGTATTTTTCGACTTCATCCGAGGCTAAAAAATGCATAACATTGGCCACATGGCTATTATGCGCGCCGCTAAAGTGACCTAAACTGATATTTTTTTCGACACCTTCTATGGCCTTGGCAGAGATATCAACTGAATCAATATGAGCCGCCCCTTGTGACAAGCCATAAAGACTGAAGCCGCCAGTATAACAAAAACAGTTTAAGATGCTTTTCCCTTCTGCAAATTTGCCTAGTAATTGTCTATTGTCGCGTTGATCTAGAAAGAAACCAGTCTTTTGACCTTCTACCACATTGATATGGAATCTTAAGCCGTTTTCTACCACTATGGTTTCTCCTTCATGGCCCAAAATAAATTCATCATACACGCTATTGCCATAGATTTCGGGTAATGTATCTTTGCATCTGACATAGATGGTTTCTATGGTGGGGAGATGCTTCAAAATGGATGTTTTGATGTACGAAACGGACAGATGCATCCCTATAGAATGGCATTGAATGACGCATATACTGCCATAAATATCTATGATGAGACCAGGCAACCCATCACCTTCTCCATGTATAAGTCTGTAAGCATTTGTAGCTTCTGAAGGTAGATCTATAGATTTTCTGTATCGCTGCGCCTCGTTTATTTTTCTATGCCAAAACTCTTGAATATCACCTACCGGCTCGAAAGAAATGATGCGAACGGCTATAGAGCCACCGCCTTGATAATGTCCTATCCCCAAAAAATCGTCACTAAAAGTATATACTTCCACGAGGTCACCATCTGCTATTTTAGGGTCTATTTTGTAGCATGCACCTGAAAATACCCATGGGTGTTTCCTATACAATAATTCTTCTTTACCTTTCTTGAGTTGGATTTTTTTAATATTCATACATTCTGATATTGGGGACAAACGTACGATTTTTTTAATTTTTTAAGAATTATTAAAGGTTTAAACTTTAATAAAAAAAAGAGACCGGCCTTAATTCCCCTTAGACCGGTCTCGAGTAACAATTTGCTTAAGTATTCCTTAAATAAATCTGAACTGCCACGTATAATTCCAATACCGTGCCAATTTTTGAATATTTTATAGAGAATTATTTTATGAGAACATATAGTTGTTTTACATGATTTGTTAGTTTTTATGGTATTAATAATCAATGTGGAGGAATATTTCATATATGAATAAAAAATATATAAGTACCCAGTCACCACCAAAAGGATTTTCAAAAGATAAATAATTTTTATTGAGATAAAAGAGGCATGTATTTTAATTTTGTACAATCTATTTTAATGACAGAGAATACAGGTTTTATGTATTTGTGTGACATTTTGACACTGAATATTATTTTTAGAACTTTTTATCATTACATTTTGACATGATTTTTCATTTGGCACATTCTATGATAAGGATATTGTGACAATTAAATTTATTCATTATTCATTAAATAATAAAAATTAGTAAAATATGAAACCAATCAATGACAGAGTCGTGGTGAAGCCAGCTCCGGCAGAAGAAAAAACAACAGGAGGAATCATCTTACCTGATACAGCGAAAGAAAAACCTCAACGTGGAGAAGTGGTAGCTGTGGGTCCTGGTAAGGATGGAAATAAAATGACTGTTAAGAAAGGGGACATCGTACTTTATGGAAAGTATGCAGGACAGGAAATCAATCACAATGGTGATGACTTACTTATTATGAGAGAAGACGATATTTTGGTTATCTTATAATGATGACTTCGTCAACGTTTTTTTTATCAATTATTTATTCATTAAAAAATTAAAAAATACAATATTATTATGGCTAAAGTAATCAGCTTTGATGCAGAAGCAAGAACTAAATTAAAATCAGGTATTGACCAATTGGCCAATGCTGTAAAAGTAACATTAGGACCCAAGGGTAGAAATGTAGTTATTCAAAAAAGTTTTGGGGCTCCTATCATTACTAAAGACGGTGTCACAGTGGCTAAAGAGATAGAACTCGATGACGCAGTAGAAAACATGGGTGCACAAATGGTGAAGGAAGTAGCATCAAAAACTGCTGATTTGGCAGGAGATGGTACCACTACAGCTACTGTATTGGCTCAAGCTATGGTGACTGCGGGTATGAAGTATGTAACTGCGGGTGCTAATCCTATGGATCTCAAAAGAGGAATAGACAAAGCTGTTGCAGCTGTTATCGCAGACCTTAAGACTCAAAGTGAAGTAGTTGGTTCTGACTTTAGCAAAATCAAGCAAGTAGCTTCTATCTCAGCTAATAATGATGATGAAATCGGTACTCTGATAGCCGACGCTATGAAGCGCGTGACCAAAGATGGTGTTATCACAGTCGAAGAAGCTAAAGGTACAGACACTTATGTGGACGAAGTGATAGGTATGCAGTTTGACAGAGGATATTTATCTCCTTACTTCATCACCAACACCGAAAATATGACTACAGAGTATGATAATCCTCTCATACTTATCCATGACAAAAAGATATCTAATGTCCAAGAAATAGTACCTGTATTAGAAAAAGTGATGCAAACAGGTCGTCCCTTATTAATTATCGCTGAAGACGTGGATAGCCAAGCATTAGGTACATTGGTAGTGAATAGATTGAGAGCTGGATTGAAAATCGTAGCGGTTAAAGCGCCAGGATTTGGTGACAGACGTAAAGCTATGCTTGAAGACATCGCTATATTGACAGGCGGTACGGTGATCACTGAGGAAAAAGGATATAAACTTGAAAATGCCACTCTTGAGGAATTAGGCCAAGCTGAAAAAATCACTGTGGACAAAGATAATACCACTATCGTGAATGGTAAAGGCACTAAATCTGATATCCAAAGCAGAATCAACCAAATCAAAGCTCAAATAGAGACCACAACATCTGATTACGACAAGGAGAAACTTCAAGAGAGATTAGCTAAATTAGCTGGAGGAGTTGCCGTACTTTATGTAGGTGCAGCCACTGAAGTAGAGATGAAAGAAAAGAAAGATAGAGTGGATGACGCTTTGCATGCTACTAGAGCTGCTGTTGAAGAAGGTATCGTTACAGGTGGTGGTGTGGCATTAGTACGTACTATTGCATCTTTGGAGAAATTGACGGGAGTCAATGAAGACGAAAATTTGGGTATTCTTATCGTCAAAAAAGCTTTAGAATCTCCATTAAGGACGATAGCTGAAAATGCAGGTGTGGACGGATCAGTTGTATTCCAAGAAGTGTCAAAGTCTAAAGGATCTAAAGGCTACAATGCGCGTACAGGTGAATATGAAGACCTGAAAAAAGCAGGTGTCATAGACCCGACTAAAGTGACTAGAGTAGCTATTGAAAATGCAGGCTCTATAGCTTCTATGGTCTTGACTACAGAGTGTGTCATATCTGACAAAAAAGAAGAAGGTGGTGCAGGCCATGCACATCCACCAATGGGTGGCGGCATGGGCGGCATGATGTAATGCAGCCCCTTATCGAATAATGCTTCCTAAGAGCAATATATTAAGCCTTGATTTTCTTCGGAAAGTCAGGGCTTTTTTTTGTTTAAATGACCTCACATGTGTCATTTTTTGGGTTACACTCTACGACGGACCATATTTTAGATATTTGTCTAGTATTACAAACACTATCTATTATAATGAAGCAATAATGTTTTTTACTTAAAAAAAAAATTCCCCAATTCTTGTTTTTTTGGATGTAAATATATAAATTTGCCCATACTTATTGAAAAAAGAAAAAAAGGACTAACCGTGGTAGCAGAGTTTCAATAAAAATTGAGAGGTTATTTTGTATATTTTTAACTTTATAAATTTTTTAAATTATGAACAATTTCGTATCTTTGGTCACCAACAACCCAACAACCCAACAACTCAACAAAGCTGGCTTAAACGCTTTATGATGGTGTTTTTGGGCGCATTTTTATTAGCTTCGTGTGCTAAAGAACAGCAGGCAAGCCATTAAAAGGACTTACATCATTTGGAAACAGAGGTAAGAAATGATACTTATGAGTCTTGTCTTGATCAAAGAAACTTGGATAATATAGAAACTTGTAGCAATGGATTACTCCCCATCAATTTTGAGTTGCCCCAATACCCTGGATGTCAGTTTTTCGGATCAGTGGAATATATTGCTTGTTACGGGCAAGGAGCAAGCCGTCTTTATGTGGGCGATGTAGTTATTTTCTATGCTGATAATTGCCCCCAATACTATCTAGATTTACAAAGTGCACAAGCCAATGGCACATTAGTTTTCTTTCATAGGGCATTTATGGGCGCGGTTTATAATGTAGCCACTGAAATCTTACTGAATACTAATTTACCTGCGACAGAGAGCACAATTCGAGTGGAACACCATATGGCCGCATGCATAACAACTTGTTGGAAACCTGCCAACACAGATGTGACAGGCGGTGGCGGACCTACTGGAGGAGTACCTCCAACTGTTTTACTTGTTCCAGTGGATACACCTTGCGATGATGCTTGTTGTATAAGAACGGCGACTTATCGAAAAATAGAGGGTGTTTGGCATCAAGATGAAGTAGCATGGGATTCTGAGTTTGTTTCTTGTCCAGATACACCAAATGATTGTTATGATCCTGACTTCTCCACTAAATGCACAGGAGGATGTAATTTCTTTTAACCATAGGTCTATCAGCATGATTAATCTAAAATAGTGATGCAGATAGATTTTTTTTTAATAAAAAATAAATGTTATGAACTATATTAAACATACACTAGTAATACTCATTTCAATATATCTTTCACATAATAGTCTATCGCAGATACCATTGCCTCCTGTCCCTGAGTTCAAAGACGCTCAACCTGAATGGTTGTACTTGTCTCAGGATTCAAATTTTGTGAGATTTTTTTGGACTCATAGATCTTGGAATCCATATACCAGTCGATTTTTATCAAGGGATTGGCTTGAAGGTGACGATTATTATATTTTTGAAGCATCGCAGTCAGCTTTTACATTTGGATCTGATGGGTTTTTGCTACACAAACTCGATAAAAACACCGGTGAAGTAAAATGGATCTGTCACGTGAATGGCTATTCGGGCAATAAATACCAAGAGGATTATCATATTTATCCCCTTGTCGTGCAAAAAGATGATAAAAACATAGTTGTTTATGGAATGCAGAGTAAAGACACGATGGTAAATGGAAGTCCTCGAATAACATACGATTCCAATATCATCACAAGGACGATAGACGCCGAGACGGGAGTGATAATAAATGAGAAAGTAGGTATAGATACAGTGCAAGGCTTCCATACTGCAGCGGGCAACGGAGTAGCCCGCTTGTTTAAAACTCAAAAGGGCGGATTGGTAAAACTGATGGTAAGGATAGAGACTGAAAGTATCTTAAGAGTCAATCCGCTTCTGTATAGTATCAATGATGATCTAATAGTACAGGCAGAACCCCAATTTGAGTATTTTTATGATACAGGATTGTCGGCAGATATTCATAGGTTTGAATCGGCCAATGGCTTTATTGACGATAATGATAATATCATAGTGAGAGTAGAGTGTGTGAATCGCACTTTGCTAAGATATTCTGACAATCCTGTAAAATCATTTGTGCTTATATTCTCACCTGATAGTGAGGGCCATTATCAATTAGTCAATGAAATAGATCTGACTGATAATTATTTCAGGCCTGATGATATATCAGCTTTTGGAGATTATGCCATAAGAGACAATAAGCTTATACATTGGAAAACAATAGCTCCATTGTCATCTCCTGTGGAATCTGAGTACATCACATGGTGCTATGTTTATGATTTGGATGGTACCTTGATTTCAAGTGCGGACTTAATACACGGGACTGATGAGGAATTTAATAACTTACAATTGATAGGATTTGTAGAGGGAAATTTGTATGTCTCTATGAGATTTGAAAACTCGTCCAATTCTGGCTCGGTGATATTAGAGATGGCACCAGGTCATAATAATTGGAAGGAAGTAGGTCGTGTAGAACTTAAATCGCAGGATATTCTATTCGGAGTCGTTGGACACAGGAGTACTTTGGAGGGTAAAAGTTTGTACTGTCCTTATGTAGTTTTTTACATTGACACAGACGGCGTCCGAAAGAGAGCCAATTATTATGCTCGCTTTGATTTAGCTGCACTAGGCATCACAAGCAGCACTCAGCAGGATGAGGAAGCGAGTGTGCAAGTCAAACTGTATCCCAATCCGGCCACAGAGACGATTATGGTGGAGTATTCAGGTATGGAGCATGCCTCACTCATTATCACGGATCTTTAGGGCCAGGTATTGAATAGTGGTCAACCCATTATTTTTGGGGAAAACACAATTGATATATCGTCCTATCCGCCGGGTATATATTTTTACTCATTGGAGTCAAAAAACAAGATTTTGGCACAGTCTCAGTTTATAAAGGTGGAGTGATTTTTTGCTTTTGAAAGAGTGGAAACATATAAGATAATTTAACTTCAATCCCTTCGGGATTATCCTGTGGTCTAGATAATCAATATTTTAGTTTAGAACCCACAATAGCCATAATCAAAAAAATAAGTGAGCATTTTTATTATTTAAAAGAATGTGTATGTCTTTTATTCGTGGTAGTAATGTTTAGTTTTCTTAAGTATGTGACGAACAAATTTATCATTATTAGGTTATCTTTTGTATTATTAATGACGACTTATGAAAATTATATGTATAGGCAGGAATTATGCAGATCATGCCAAGGAGCTCAATAATGACGTACCTACTAAACCACTTATCTTTATGAAGCCAT
>DAIPYV010000020.1:0-28459 GCA_036782555.1 Saprospiraceae bacterium | reverse complement strand
CACATCTTTTAGTTATTCGCTTTGGGTAGCCTCACACATCAGGTAAGTACATGAAACTACATATTTTGTAAAGAGTAAATTTGAAACTTAAATAGTTGAATTAAAATATTTAAAAAATTATGTTTTATGTTTAAAAATAAAGGTATGAGATTAAAAGTACTATTATTTATCACGTATTCATTTCTATTAATCAATAGTATGTTTGCGCAAGGAATTATTACTGGCAAGGTGACTGACGAAAATGGTGAGCCGTTACCAGGTGCCAATGTCGTCTTAAAGGGTACTTCACAAGGTGCCGTTACAGATGTTAATGGAGAGTATTCAATCTCCCTGCAAAGGGAAGGGGCAGTGCTGATTTTTTCTTATATCGGTTATATAATCGAAGAAATCGAAGTTGGTTCTCGAACGGTTATTAATACCATGCTTACACCGGACATTTCAAAGATGGAAGAAATTGTGGTGATAGGTTATGGTAGCCGAGAGAAAAAAGATGTTACCACTTCAATTGCCAGCATTGACAGTAAAGATATATCGAAAAACTTGACTATGAATCCTGAAATGGCCATGCAAGGAACAATGGCTGGTGTTCAGGTTTCTGGCAACAACGGAAATCCATTTAATCGACCCACCATAAGGATACGAGGTACGAATACATGGGGAAATGCCCAACCCCTATACGTGATAGATGGCATTCCTATTACCGAGGCTGGGTCTGGTGCTATAGGGCAAAATAATGCAAGATTTCAGGACGTTAGAGGCCCTCTAAACATCATGACTCTTATAGATCCTAATGATATAGAGTCTATATCGGTATTGAAAGACGCCTCTGCGGGTGCGATTTATGGCGTTAGAGCTTCAAATGGCGTAATTTTGATTACAACCAAATCAGGAAAAAAAGGTGAGAAGATGAAATTGAATCTTTCCTCTAGATTTGGTGTACAAA
Source organism: Saprospiraceae bacterium (assembly GCA_036782555.1). GTDB lineage: Bacteria > Bacteroidota > Bacteroidia > Chitinophagales > Saprospiraceae > OLB9. Next base: position 27,516 of record DAIPYV010000020.1, on the reverse strand, counting down.
ATATGAACAGAAGACACGATGTTCTTAATACACAACAGTATACTGAGTATTTACAAACTATAAGGGATTCAGACCCAACTTTTTCTATTCCTCCTGAATCAGAAGGAACCTTCATCCCCGGCAGTCCCAATTATCTCGGAAATAATCCTACACATAATTGGCAAGATGTTGTTTTAAGAGATAACGCTACTATTCAAGATCATTCCTTATCTTTAACTGGAGGTTCAGAAAAGACTGATTATAAAGTTTCATTTAATTATGCCAAGAACAATGGCGTTACAATAAGCAACTATTTAGAACGTATTAGTGGTTCTGTGGCTATGAATACTCAAGTCACTGATTGGATGAAAATTGGGTTGAATTATCGCCAATCTATGTCCGAAGGTAGTGACAGATCATTTAATGACAACATTCACGTAAACAGAGCTGCATTGACTCCGCCATGGCAGCCTATACTAGACGCTAACGGACCTAGAGGATATGCTCCAGTTATAGGAGGCAGGCTGAGTGATGGCACCTGGTCAAACACTAAGTTATATGGAGCAGGAACTAGAGGCAATGGTCCAGGTCAGATGGCTTTGAGTAGTGATATATATGAATCTCAACGGTCTATTGGTAGTGCACATCTTCAAATAGAGCCTATAAGAAATTTAAGGGTGACGGGAAGGGTTTCTTTTGATAATTTTAATACCACACGATATGAATGGAGAGATTATGAAGGTAATGTATTTACGTTTGCAGCTGGTGATCCTAGTGCTGTTGGTGGTGGAAGTTCTTTAGGTTCTTACGGAATTCGCGATAACTATAATACCAATTTCATGAAAGAAATAACTATAGAATATGATAAGTCTTTTGGAGATCATAATTTAAATTTTCTTTTAGGTGTAAGTCAACAAAATTGGGAAGGCGGTTATCAATATGCCAATTCTACTTTTATGAATTCTACCGCAAAACAATTAAGAAATATTCCCACAAATACAGAAAATGAACATACAAGTGCAGGATCTGAAACAATGATTCGGGATGCATTGGTAGGTCAGATCTTCAGAATAGGGTACAACTATCAATCAACATTTTATTTTGATGGTACTGTAAGAAGAGATGGAAGCACTAGGTTTCCGTCAGAGGAAAGATGGGGTATTTTCCCTTCTTTTTCAACTGCTTACAGACTGACGAATCAACCATTTATGACAGCGACCCGTACCTGGCTCAACGATCTGAAAATAAGGGCTGGTTGGGGACAACTAGGTAATTTCGATGTAGCAGATCTGGCTTATTTATCTAAAATTAACGAAGGGCCTGCTTATGCTTGGGGCAACCTTGGGAACGGTTTGGGAAACCTAATCCCTGGAGCAACTGTATTTTCACTACCTAATAGAGGCCTTGAATGGGAAAGAACTACCACTATTAATATAGGAATTGATGCTTTCCTTTTTAATGCATTAAATCTGACTTTCGAATATTATGATAAAACCACCTCTGATTTATTACAGGTAATTGCACTTCCAGGGTCTGCGGGTGTTTCTGAACAACCTAGTGCCAATGTTGGAACTGTTAAAAATAGTGGTTTTGAGTTAGCATTAAATTATGAAAAAAGTCTAGGTGAATTTGTGTTCTCAATTGGTGGCAATATCACAACAGTAAAAAATAGAGTAACAAAGCTATATAATGGAATACCTCTTTATGATGGTACTAATTTAGAAGAAGGTTTGCCTATTGGATTCCTACGTGGTTATCAGGTGGCGGGTATGTTCCAAACAGAAAATGAGGTAGATGAGTGGCTAGAAAAATATACTGATGTAAATTATCAGGTCGACAGAATTTCTCCAGGCGATCTTTATTTCAAAAATACTGGTAGTGCACCTACTGATAGTGAATCTTTCAGGTCCACAGAATTGGATACGCTTATCAACACCTTTGACCAAGTGCAAATAGGAAATGTAATACCTAGGTACTATTATGGATTGAATTTAGGAGCTAATTTTAAAGGATTTGACTTAAGCGTTAATTTTGTAGGTGTTGGAGATGTGCAAAAATACAATAGCAACTTAGTCGATCTAATGTATACCTCGGGCTATGGTGGAAATTTATCTACAGACATTTTGAATTCTTGGACACCCACCAATACAAATACAGATATTCCTAGGATAATAGCCAATGATCCTGCCGGAAACCTTAGAAGATCAGATAGATTTGTAGAAAACGCATCCTATTTCCGATTAACTAATATGCAAATTGGGTATTCATTGCCTAATATCGAGAAACTTGGTGTTACGAATGCAAGAATATACTTAGGAGGATCAAACTTGTTTACAATCACTAATTTCTCTGGTCTGGATCCAGAAGAATCAACTTATCCTACTCCTGTAACTTGGTACACTGGTATAAATATCACATTTTAAAAAGCACAACAATGAAAAAAGTCATAATAATCAATTTACTGATAGCTTTCACTTTTTTAATTAGCGCCTGTGATGAGGCATTAGAAGAGGTCAAGCCTAGACAACAACTTGAGGAGTCATTCTTCACGAATGAACAAAGTATGCAAAGAGCTGTTTCTGCAGCTTATGCTGGATTGGCCAATATTTACGGTGCCCAATTGAATGGAAATACATTGCATGGTGTGTACATGTTGCCTGCTGATGATATCACTTTCGACGGCACAGGGTCTGTGTACGAAACTTTCAATGGGTTAAATCCAGCCGATGGAAGAATATCTGCACTTTGGGATAGGTTTTATGTGATAATCTCTCGGGCAAATTTTGTAATTGATAAGTTGCAAGAACCTGACATTCAGAGCTTGTATACTACAGAAGGCCTTATTGCAATTAATGAAGGTGAAATGAGATTTTTGAGGGCTTGGTGCCACATAAAACTTTGGGATTGGTTTAGAAAAGCACCAGCTGCTATGGATCGGCCTACAACGCTGGAAGCGGCTGTTAGGATGCCTACCCAAGGATTGGAACTGTTAAATATCGCCATTGAGGATTTGAAAGTGGCAGCTACATTGTTGCCAAATGCAGATTTCTGGGATATTGATAACGTAGGGAGAGTTTTCGATGAATCTGCGTATGGGTTGTTAGTTAAAGCATATGTACTTAGAGCCAATTATGATGGAGGAAATACTGCTGACTATAATCTCGCATTAGAATCATTTAGTAAAATCAACACACGTGTTCTTGTAACAGATTTTGGACAAAATTTTGACTACCGATATGAAAACAATTCTGAGTCATTGTTTGAATTTCAAGCTAGCTTTGCACCCATAAGTGAAAACCCATGGTTAAGCAATGATTTTGGCGGTGGTGTTGGTCAAATGGGAGCTTTTTATCAATATTATACTAATCATTGGGGTAACTATTCTTCTGGAATTTTTGGACCAACTGCAAAGCTGATTAATGCGTTTGACGAAGAGGATCCAAGAATGGAAGAAACCTTATCAAATAACCCTGATGATCTTGATGGAACACTTTGGTTTATTAATCCTAATTGGTCAAGATTTAATGGCTACCACATGGTTAAATATGTTAAAGGAGAAAGAGGAAATAAATACGACCCTGGTTGGTCTGTTCAGTCTGCCAACAATCCCAGACTATTACGATATGCTGACGTGATGCTGATGGCGGCAGAAGCTCATTTACAAACCGGCAATGCTGGTGAAGCTTTGGTTTTAGTAAATAAAATCAGAGAGCGAGCAAGAAATTCATCACCAGTCGCTTCTGTAACACCCGCAGATTTGGGAAGTGTCACAATCGACGATATTATGAATGAACGGTTCCTAGAACTTGCAGGTGAAGATGACATTAGATGGACCGATTTAAGAAGATGGCATGCTGCAGGATTCATTAATCTTGGTAATTGGACAGCCACTGACTTTGGATATCCATTTGAACCAAGTGGATTCAAGTTCAATGTAAATACCCATTTATTGTTCCCGATACCCAACAACGAGTTAGAGCGAAACCCACACATGTCTCAATCAGGAAACAACCCCAATTATCAATAAGTATTTATAAATCAAATAATAGTAATAAAAGGGCGTCATTTGACGCCTTTTTTAGTTTGCAATGCAAGGCCAGTGGAACTAAGTGGTTTGTGAAATTGATTCATCCAACATTACATAGAAGTTAGAGTATTCACTGTTATAAAAAGACTACCTGCCAGTTAAAGCGCATTAAATGGACAAAAGCTTTCTCCCAATACATGGGTCATCAATATGTGTTCAGGTAGAATGACCACCTAATTAAGACATTATAGAAAGGCAATGGTTGCATTAATTAAGGTTATGCTTTAGCAGACAAATTTCACTTAAAACGAAGCTTTTTTTTTGTGGGCATTTAAAATATAAAATAATCATGTAAAAATCAGATCTATTACATGCCCTTAAAAATTATTTAATCCTATAAACATTGATTTGGTAAATTGCCGAATATTGATCAATATAATATGTCGGCGACTATAATGGTCTTACATGATAATTAAAATCAAATAATGAAAAGATTTCTTCTTACCATATTAGTCACAATTATACCGCTACTAATTCTTGCACAAGATCTGCCTTACCATAGTGCGATTTTTAAAGGCAGTAACGGCGTTTCAATGAACGGTATTAGAAACATTCACCAAGATAGTAAGGGTTTCCTTTGGTTCAGAATGGATGAAGGAGTGGTCAGATATGATGGCTATAGTTTTACTACTTATACGCAAAATCCAAATGATGACAACTCGATCATTCAAAAAGTAAGAAGCATATATTGTGACATGCAAAGCAATATTTGGGTTGACTATGATGGGGTAGGCTTAAGTATATTTTTCCAAGAAAAAGATGAATTTCAAAACTATACCGAGAATGAAAGCCAACCTGAATACATCGGTAATCAGGATGCTCAAATTGTGCATCAAACTACAGATAGTCTTGTATGGATAGGTACTAAAACAGGGCTGTACCTATATAATTATAATAAGAATATATTTACCAAAATTGAAAATACTGATCACTTATCAATCCTTTCTCTATTAGAAGATACAATGGGAAACCTATGGATAGGAACGGGCGACCAAACGGATAATACAGTGGGACAAGGTTTATACTTACTCAGAACAACAGATATGACTTTGACCAAAGTTAAAGGTGATGATTTTCAAATAAGCGCATTTTTTCAAGATTCAAAAGGCGATATATGGGTAGGAACCAATAAAGGAATTGGGAAGATTTTTGATTATGCACCTTCAATAAAACCATTTTCAGAAGTTGCCTATAGATTATTAAAAATTCCTTTGATCAGATCTGATGTGCCTTATATCGTAGTTTCTAGTTTTTATGAAATGCCAAATGGACAAATTTGGTTTGCAACAAGCCATGGATTAGGCCGATTGAGTAAAAGCCATGGAGAACAATATGAGGTCAATTTTTACAACAATGACCCTGCAATGTCAGATTCTAATGGTCTGACAGAATATACTGATATTTTGTTGGATAAACTTGGTCAGATTTGGGTAAATTCTACGAATTCAAATTATGGATTAGGATTGTATGATGAGGTCAACGATAGATTTATAAATCAGTTGCTAACATTTACTGAGCTAGACTTACGTAATTCTCGTTCAATAGATGTTTTTATAGATAGAAACAATCTTCTATGGGTTGGTACAGAAAGGGATGGTCTCATAAAGTTTGATTTAGAAAAAAAAGGGGTGCAAACAATAAGGCATAACCCTAGTAAAAAAAATAGCTTAGCTTCAAAAAATGTCTTTGGTATTTCTGAAGATCCACAGGGTAAACTTTGGATAGGTACAGCGTTCGGACTGAGTCATTATAACAAAAGCACTGGTGAAATAAAGAATTACACTACAGAAAACCTGGATATGAATTCAGATATTATTTTTAGTGTGCTTCATGATACAAAAGGGCATCTATGGTTAGGACATTGGCCACACCAATTATCAAAAATAGATTTAAAAACTAATAGGAATGATCCATATCGGATCAATGATGGATTTTACGGTTGGACGATTAGTTCTTTACTAGAGTTGAAGGGCGATGTTTGGATAGGTACGCACACTCGTGGTGTATACAAGGCTGTAGATGGAACCAAAAAACTAAAAAATTATAGATTTTATAAAAATGGTAAGCTCAATAATGCAGCCACTGAGTCTATTTATGCTGATTCAAAGGGCATTATTTGGGTAGGTACTTCATCTGGTTTGTACTGGTTCAACAGTGCCAATGATAGTTTTGAATTTTTTAAAATGGATGACGATACTTTACCCTTGAACGATGGTATTTATTCAATATATGAAATAGATAGCATATTATGGTTGGGAACCTACTCTGGAGGCTTGGTTGAGCTTAACTTACGAGAAAGAATGATGCATCGATATACTGAATCGAATAATTTAAGTTCTAATAGTGTAAGAGGTATACTATCAGAAGATGATCAATATCTATGGCTTAGTACAAATAATGGAATTTCAAAATTCAACCTAACAAACCATATAGTTAAATTCTACAATGAGTACGATGGTCTTCAAGGTAATGAATTTAATGTAAATAGCTACTTCAAAACTAAAGATGGCAAAATGTGTTTTGGAGGAACAAATGGAATGTCTATAATCGATCCTAAAAAATTAAAAGACAACCCCTACCTAGCAGAACCTACACTAACCAACTTCTCACTATTTTATAAAAAAGTACAGGTAGGTGACACTATTAACGGGCAGGTTGTGCTGAATTCAAACATCAGCTATACAAAAAACATAACGTTGAACCATTTAAACAATGTTTTTACTATCGAATTCTCAGCAATGCATCTGTCTATCCCATCAAAAAATAAATATGCTTATAAACTTGAAGGTTTTGATACTTACTGGACTAATACAGATGCTCAAAACCGGAAAGCTACATATACCTCCTTACCAAAAGGTGATTATATTTTTAGGGTTCGAGCTAGCAATTGTGATGGTATTTGGAGTGAGCAAGAGGCTGTTATGAATATTACAATTCTTCCTCCTTGGTGGAATACTATGGCCTTTCGGCTATTGCTCCTTTTATTTACAATTATACTGTTTTATTTACTTTATTCATTTCGAATTAAGAGAATTCAAGAAAGCAATAGGAAGTTGGAATTTATGATCAAGGATAAAACAAAAGTCCTTGAATTGCAAAATACTGAGATTATTGAAATGGCTGACAAACTTCATGAAGCAGACCAGTCTAAAATAAAATTTTTCATGAATATTTCGCATGAATTCAGAACACCCTTGTCATTAATACTAGGACCGTTGGAGAATATGCTAAATTCTACACAGCTTCAATTTGAAGATAGGGAAAATGCCAAGATTATGGAAAGAAATGCGCATCGGCTTTTACGCCTTATCAACCAGTTATTAGATTCAACTGAGCTTCAGTTAGATATTATTAAACTATCCGTTTCAAAAAACGATATAGTTTATTTCGTAAGGAAGGTATTTCATGCTTTTGATCATAAAGCTGAAGTGCAAGGCATACAATACAATTTTTATTCTGAAATGGCCTCGATACATGGCTGGTTTGATGGTGATAAATTAGAAAAAATCTTGTATAACTTAATTTCAAATGCATTTAAGTTCACTCCCATGTATGGGGAGATAAGTGTGCGGTTGGAAGTATTTGAGAACAAGGTGAAACTATATGTTGAAGACACAGGCATGGGCATTCAAGCAGATAAACTCGACAAAATATTTGACAGATTTTACCAAATAGAAGATAAATCCCAAAGAAAATCTGGTACTGGTATTGGCCTTAACTTTGCTAAAAATCTAGCCTTAAGGCACAAGGGTCAACTAACAGTTACAAGTGAATATGGAATTGGGTCAACCTTTTCTCTTATAATACCTATAGGCGATGCAGATTATAATGATGCTGAAAAGGTAGCTGAATCGATTGATGTAAATGAAAGAGTCTTGAATATCCAAAAACTTTTTTTAGAAACCAAAGAGGAGGACACAACTAGTGAAAAGCGTAAAAAACCCGCAATTATTATAGTTGAAGATAGTTTGGATATGACGGCTCACTTAAAAAATAGCCTTAAGGATGATTTTGATATCACAGCTACAAAAAATGGAAAAGAAGCATTAATTATTGCCAACCAAATAAGGCCTGACTTAATCGTTAGTGATATTATGATGCCAATAATGGATGGCCTAGAGCTTTGTGCTAAAGTAAAAGAAAGTGAAGTTTTGAGTCATGTTCCTGTCATACTTCTTACGGCAAAGTCATCCGAACATAGTGTCATTGAAGGCTACACCCATGGTGCAGATGATTATCTAACCAAACCTGTAGACTTAAAAATGCTAAAAACAAGGGCTTGGAATCTAATTAAATCACGTCAATTATTAAGAAAAAGATTTTCCAGTGGAGTTCATTTAATTCCAGATGATGTTGAAATGGAAAAGGGCGAACTTGTTTTTTTAGAAAAATTCGTCTCTATTGTAGAAAAGAATCTTTCAAACTCAAATTTGAGTTATCGAGATTTTATTGAAGATCTAGGCATCAGTAAATCCTTGCTTTATAGTAAGATTAATAAGATCACAGGGCAGTCACTCAATGTATTCATAAGGACATTAAGGCTAAAGCATGCCGCTTTAATGCTCACAGATTCTACCAAAAATATTAAGGAAGTTGCCTATTCTACAGGCTTCAATGATCTGCAGTATTTTTCAAAATGCTTCAAAATCCAATTTGGGAAATCTCCCAGAAGCTATAGAAGTGAAATTATAAAACAGAATGATCATAAATCATAATTTTAGGTATTATTAAGGAAACAACATTGGGAGAATCTAGCAAGAAACTTGTATTAAATTATTTTTTTATTGTTCCAAATTCTATTCTCCATCCTTCTGGAATATAATACTACAAAATTCACCGATTATACAACTGTGTATATTTCCATTTTCAGATTATTGAGAAATATCTGAATTGTAAATATGTTCAAACACAAGTTACTAAGGCTACTCCTCAATCTTCGCAAAAGCTCATGGCTTGAGTTAATAATCTTTTGTTTACTTATATCGCTACTGGTATTTCAGGTAATGTTTTTTGATGTGTAATTTAAATGATCAATTATGATAGGAATTAATACTTGCATTACTAAAAGCTCAAATTTTGATAAATTAAATTTTATCAAAACTGAACAATTGGCTATGGTTCCCAAATTTTTGCAATTGGTTGAAATAATCAAATCAGACATAGATTGTGGAATTTTCAAAATCGGCGAACAAATACCTTCAATTCATGAGACAAGTATAGAATTCGATATGGCCAAACAAACGGTGGAACGGGCCTACAAAATCTTGAAAAATACGGGTCATTTATGTTCTGTAAAAGGAAAAGGTTTTTTTGTTGCAAATAAGTGTAAATTGGATCTTAAGAAGGTAGTAATTTTTGTTAGAAATTATGCTAATGAAAATTTCGAATATTATAAAGCCTTAAAAAAGCACTTGCCTAAAAGGTATGTAATTGACATTAAGCCTTATGGTGATGAAGAAAATGGCCTCGAATGGAACTTGATAACATATCTAAATAATTATGATTTTTTCGTAATTTTCAATGATTTCATTCCCTTAACAAAAAACGAAATACAAATATTAAAGGAAATACCTGAACAAAAATTGATTATTGTGGGTAATACCCACCATATTGAAAAAGGTTCAAAAATTAATTGTGATCCAAAAAATTGCATTAAAAAATTATTGAAAAAAGTTGAAAGTTCTAATAAATGGAATAACTATTTACTAATTCTATCTAAGAAGGTCGATTATAAGGAAATTTCCTCTAGTTTAAGAGCATTTTGTGCTAGCAGGGGAAAGTATCATGCATCTTATGATTTTGTGCCATCAGCAGCACTTAAAAAAAATACGGTTGTATTTGTCACAGAAGATGATCACCTAGTTCAATTAATAAGAGAGTGTAATAAAGCAAACTTAATTATAGGTCTTGATGTAGGAGTGGTATGTTATCATGATTCTGCGCTTAAAGAGATTATTTCAGGTGGGATAAGCTCTTTCACGCCTAATTATGAACAAATGGGTATGGAAACCAGTGAGGTTATAGTTCAAAATAAAATTAGACAATCAAGATGTGACTATATGATCATTAATAGAAATTCCTTGATTTATTAATCTGTGCTTACTGTCAATTTTTATGTTGAGACAGGGGAGTTGTTTTGGATTTAGTAAATGGTTTAGAAAAATTTTCGTAAAAATGAATATAAATGCATTTTTTAGTACAACTTTTTGCTTATGCGTTGGTCTGGTTATTGCCTTTTCATGTAACAAACCTCATTTATCAAAAAGTTTGAATACACATAGTATAATTCCGTTGCCCATTGAAATAGAAGCTACCAATAAAGTTTTTGAGATTAATGCTGGCACAGCAATTTATCTTAAAAAGGGAAATAGAGATTTACTTTTCTTAGCAAATTATTTAGCTGAAATGATTCGTCCAGCAACTGGCTTCCCGTTATCCATAATTGAATTAGAAAGGCCTCCTGATCAAGGTGGTATTTACCTTGCATGCAATGAGCTTGACAAGCATAGTTCTAAGTTTGATGAGTACGAATTGATGATAACTGAAAAGATGATCAGCATTTCAGGTGCCCCATCTGGAATTTTTTACGGAATACAAACTTTGCGACATTTACTTCCAGAGAATATTGAATTAAATGAGCCACACAGCGGATCCTGGCTTATACCTACTGGACGCATCTACGATGCAGCTGAATATGAATATAGAGGTGCAATGCTTGATGTGTCTAGACATTTTTTCGACGTTGTGACTGTCAAACGCATCTTGGATTATCTTGCTATGTATAAAATGAACGTTTTGCATCTTCATCTTTCTGATGATCAGGGATGGAGAATCGAAATTGAATCATGGCCCAACCTAACTAAGTATGGAGGAAGTACAGGAGTTGGTGGAGGTGAAGGAGGATATTACACCAAAAACGATTATAAGGAGATTGTAAGATATGCAACCGAACGATTTATTACTATTGTTCCAGAAATTGACATGCCTGGCCATACACATGCCGCTTTGGCATCTTACCCTGAATTGAGTTGTGACGGTAAACCACTCAAGCTTTATACGGGAGTTGAAGTGGGTTTTAGCACCTTATGTACAAGAAAAGAGGTCGTTTATGAGTTCGTCAATGACGTGGTTGGCGAAATCTCTGAAATCACTCCTGGGTCTTATTTTCACGTGGGAGGAGACGAATCATGGTCAACCGATGATGACGACTACATCTATTTTATGAATAGGGTAAATGACATCGTTAGCTCACACGGCAAGAAAATAATTGGATGGGACGAAATAGCCCACAGCAATATTGGGCATTCGGATATCGTGCAATATTGGTCAAAAGAAGAAAATGCCCTAAAAGCTGTTGGAAAAGGCGCCAAAGTGATTATGTCGCCATCCAAATTCGCTTACTTAGATATGAAATACGATTCTACGACTAGGTTAGGATTGAATTGGTCTGGTTATATAGAAGTGGATGTTGCCTATAATTGGAATCCAATTACCTTAATTGAAGGGGTGAACCGCACTAGCATACTTGGCATTGAGTCGCCTCTTTGGTCAGAAACTATAGATAAATTGTCAGATATTGAATATTTAATGTTTCCACGAATCGCTGGATATGCAGAGATAGGATGGACCCACTTTGAAAATCGTGATTGGGATGAATACAAAGTTCGCCTAGGTAAACAACATAAAAGATATGAAGCAATGAATATAAATTATTATAAATCAAAACTTGTTCCATGGAGTATTGATGAAAGCAGTCTTTCAAAAATGCCATAAAATATAAAAAAACCACTAGAGATTGACTTCAAATGAATTTACGGTAATAGTTTTATCTAATCAGAATCTAATTATCTATTATTGTATTTTATTTTGAGAGCTTCATATGCGCCTCAAACTTCAATTCGATAGTTACTTAGTATCTTCTTTTTAGAATTGATTTTTATTTTAATGGTATAAAAAAAACAGCCGTATTATTATTAACATTTAACCTGATCTTTTGCTTTTATTTAAAAGTAATTTTTATTTAAATTGGGCTACAACTTATTCATCCTTATCAAAGATTTTATTTTTATTTTCATAATTATTACTGATTGTTTTTTTATTGAGTAAATGGTATACATATCAGCCTAATAACTAATTATTACTCCTATAAATCATGAATGTACAGGAAGGCTGATGAAACTCAAAGATTTAATTTTACCTCATTGCAGTGTCAATGCTAGTGAATAATAAATAAGCCGTAATAGCAAAGATCCAAAATGAATAGAAAAAAGATTTTTTTTTTAGCAGTATGTATTAAGCTAATTTTGATTATAGCATCATGCCAGAATTATCCCCCAATTAGCAAATATGAACTTGTATCACCGGATGAAAGATTGCGAGTAGAATTGTCACTAAATGATTTGGGACAATATAGTTATTCTGTTTTATTAGATGGTAACATAGTTATAAACCAATCTAAACTTGGAATACAAAGAAATGATGGTGATTTTTCAAGTGGTTTGAAACCACATGAGTTTTTGGGCCCAAAACCAATAATTCAAAATTACAACCTCATTACTGGAAAAAATACAGAGATTCGGGAAGAAGGCCAAGAATACTCTATAAGCGCTCTCAATGATGATCATCTCACCTTAGTTATTGATTTTCAATTATATAATGATGGGTTTGCTTTCAGATACAGATTTCCTGAAGCAAAATATGATAATATAATTGTGCTAGAGGATAAAACTGAGATAAGATTTGCTCGATCAGGCAAAGGATGGCTCCAACCCTACGATATACCAACTAAATGGGGGCCGGCATATGAAAACTATTTTCTTAATGAAGTTAAACTTTATGAGATTCCTGATTCAGCAGCGGGCTGGAGTTTTCCAGCTTTGTTTCAATTTGATGATCAATGGGTTCATATAACTGATGGTGGTATTAATGGAGATTATGTAGGTATGCACCTTGAGGCCGATTCTTCCAAAAGTTCATATATCATGCGATGGCCGGAAATTGAGGAGGCAAATGGAATGTATGGTAACCTACCGTATGGCAAGGCACCATGGCAAACCAGTTGGAAGGTTTTTACCATTAGCGATGATCTCAATACCATCATAAATTCCAATTTAGTAACTCACATTAGCTTACCCTCCAAATATGATAATCTTTCGTGGATTCAGCCGGGCATTGCTTCTTGGAGCTGGTTGTCTGATCATGACAGTCCAAAAGATTTCCACACGCTTAAAAAATATGTGAATCTCTCAATTGATATGGGATGGAAATTTTCTTTAGTTGATGCTAATTGGGATTTAATGAGTAATGGGGATTTGGAAAAACTTGCTGCATACGCAAATGAAAAAGATATTGGGTTGATTGTGTGGTATAATTCCGGAGGACCCCACAATTCGGTAGAAGAACGTCCAAGGAATATAATGAACGACTCTGATCGAAGGAAGAAAGAATTTGAATGGCTTGCCAATTTAGGCGTAAAAGGTGTAAAAATTGATTTTTTTCAAAGTGACAAACAACCAATTATGACGCTGTATAAAGACATTTTAGAAGATGCAGCTAAACACAAAATTATGGTCAATTTTCATGGCTGCGGAATTCCAAGAGGTTGGGCACGTACATATCCCCATCTGATGACCATGGAGGGCGTTAGAGGTGCTGAGTGTTATTCTTTCGACAAAGACTATCCTAAAAATGCAGCTAAGCACAATACAATACTTCCTTTTACACGAAATGTTCTTGGGTCAATGGATTATACCCCTGTTCTTTTTGAAAATAATGTCTATCCAAACTTAACTACTAGCGCACACGAGCTAGCATTATCTATTGTTTTTGAATCAGGTTGGTTGCATATGGGAGGGTCAGAAAAGGGATTTAGATCTGTGTCACCCTTTGTTCAAAAGTTTTTATCGGATATCCCAGTTGTTTGGCACGAGACAAAATATTTGAAAGGATATCCTGGGAAAGACGTAATACTTGCACGGAGAAATGGGAAAGAATGGTATATAGGTGGTATAAATGGCGAAAATTTTGAAAAGCAATTTGAACTTGACTTGTCCTTTATAGATCAAAATTTAGATTTTGAAGTAATTTCAGATGGCCTGCATGGCCGTGAGTTTAGTAGAAAGTTGGTTCAGAAATCATTTATGATTAATGTTTTACCAAACGGTGGTTTTGTAGCTAAGTCAATACCAATAATTAGTGAAAATCAAATTAACTAATTTTGAAGTGATAGTTGCACCATGGCAATACAACAATTTTTTGGTTATGCATTACATAAAAGAAAAGATTAAAGGTTAGAAATGCTATTTTTGCAACTCCATTTGATTGCAATATCTGTACATATATAAAAAATTATTGAATATTTTTTGCTAAACAAAAAAAAGAACTTTTGGATTGAATAAGGAGATATATAAAAATGGTGAACATCTAAATTAAATATTTTCTTTACAGCTTGTTTTACCATATGGATTTCATCGCAAATGAATTGAAGTAAATTCTTATACATTTATTACTAAACATTTAATTAGTAAAAGTTATCAAAACTCAAAAATATATCGATCTTTAATTAGGCATAAACTTAGAGTCTTTGATATAGTAAGCAAAGGTTTATAAGTTTATCACGAATCACCTTTAATTGGGTTACGCTAACAAAGGCGACCAATTTATATAAACATTATACATATGAAAAATTGGAAAAATACTTCTTTAAATATTGTGTTATTTGCTTTAGGGACCGCTATGTTTTTTTCATCATGCAGCGATATGAAATGTGAATTAACAACCCTATTGCCTGAAATTATAGATATACAAACTGTTGCACCACAAGTTATAGCTATCCATATTAAGGCAGGTGAAGTGCTGAAGTCTTATCAAGTACCTTATATTCAAAGTAAGGGCGATAGTATTATAGTGACAAAAGTTCTTCCAAGTGGAGCTAAGGAAAAAATGTTGGTTCGGAATAGCGATACAATAGCTTGGATTGCTGGAAAAAACGATGAAATGATGACATATTTTGAAAGTTTTAGGGGTGAACCGTTATCGCTTGAAAAAATTGACCAAACCTTGAATTATAAAGTCAGTTCTGAAAACAAACCGCTAACAATAAATAAAGTATATCGAAAATCCAAACCTGATAATTGGGTTGATTCTAAAAGAACAAAAATGTCCATGCTTCATATTATCTACCTAGAAATGTCAGAACCATTGGAAGTTGGTAAAACTTATAAAATAGATTTAGGTGAATTGAATGTTAGTAAAAATTTCGTTGAGTTTAAATTTCTTCCAAAGCATATATTATGTGAGGCTCTACATGTTTCGCTTATAGGATTTCGACCAAATGAAATAGTAAAAAGAGCCTACCTATCACTTTGGGCAGGATCAGGTGGCGGATTTGATTATGATAATTTAAATAAATTTTACCTTTTGAATGCTTATACAAAGGAGGTAGTTTATCAAGGTAAAATACAACCTTCATTTAAAGACAATCAAGTAGAGTCAACCTCAGCTGAGCGTAACCTTACCAATGCAAATGTTTATCATCTGGATTTCCACGACTTTACAAAGTCAGGAGTTTATCAAGTATTTCTAGAAGGAATTGGCTGTAGTTTGCCTTTTAAAATCGCAGATGATATTTGGATAGATGCTTTCAAAATCAGTATGAAAGGTTTTTATAATATCCGATCTGGAATTGCCTTAGGAGCACCTTATTCAGAATTTAAACGCCCCGAAAATTATATTCCTGGCAAACATGTACTTGTTTATCAATCAAAAGCTTCATTGCTAGAAGCAGGAGGTGGATTAAATGTTCACAATACAGACCCGGATAATTTTACAAATCTTATAAAAGGACGAACTGATAAAATAGATAGTTCAGGTGCTTTTGGTGGCTACAACGATGCTGGAGATTGGGATAGACGTATACAACATTTATTAGCATCCCATTCACAATTAGAATTATTCGAAATGTACGAAGAGGGCTTGTCAAGTATAGATTTAAATATACCAGAGTCAAACAATAACCTGCCAGATTTACTCGATGAAGTTTTATTCAACCTCAATTTCTATCGAATGCTACAGATGCCAGATGGAGGTATCCGGGGTGGAATAGAGGCAGAGGAACACCCAATTGAGGGTGAGACCAGCTGGTTAGAGTCACTAGACGTAATGGTTTATGCGCCAGACCATTGGTCTGGTTATATCTATGTTGCTACTGCGGCAAAAGCGGCCAAACTATTAAAAGGCAGGGATGAAAAACTGAGTGATATATACATGAAAAGTGCACTTAAGGCTATGAGGTGGTCAGAAGATGAATTTTTGAAATGGACAGATGTTGATTCCCTTCCTAGTCATCCTCAAAATGTGTT
Source organism: Saprospiraceae bacterium (assembly GCA_036782555.1). GTDB lineage: Bacteria > Bacteroidota > Bacteroidia > Chitinophagales > Saprospiraceae > OLB9. The sequence goes on along the minus strand of DAIPYV010000020.1, from coordinate 11,091 downwards.
AGATATGAGAAATTTAGCTGCTATAGAATTATTTGGACTTACCTCAGATAAAAATTGGCTGAACGTGTTCTATGAAAATAGTATTTTAAATCCTAGGCGAGTGTCAGGTTCTTCAGTTCAGAGCGACTATGAGTGGGATTACGTTCGAACCCAATTACCAGCTCATGCTGGGCAACGTGCAGCATTATTTTCATTGATCAATACCAAAGGGATTTCAAATATTTTGAAGGATAAATCAAAATCAATTATTATTGAAGATGCAGAGTTAGCGCTTTTCTATCAAAGAGGAAATTCATTCAATCATACAACTTCAGATACTGCTAGAATTTTGAGAGCTGGTTATTTTTCACTCCCTAATGCTATCGAACTTTGTCGTGCTCATTATATATCAAGCGAAGAAAAGTATTTGCGGGGCATCGTTCTTGCGTGCCAGTATAGTGCAGGTGCAAATCCCATGAACATGGTGTATACTACAGGGGTTCATGAAAGGAGTATGAAAAATAAATTGCATATTGACAGTAGGTTGTCAGGTCAGAAAGTGCCGGATGGATTAATTGCTTACGGCCAATTTGATTATCATAGACATAAAGATGCTTTAATTTGGATATGGCCTGCTAAATACTTTTTGAATGCAACCGTCTATCCTGATATATTCACTTGGCCGCTTAATGAATGGTATTTTGATATTTATAGGTGGTCTGTCATGCAAGAAGGAACGCCAATGGAGACTTATGGACCTAATGCATATGTATGGGGCTACCTCGCTTATAGTCAGAATAAGTAGAAAACCGAAATTTAAAAACTAACCATTAAATTTTTTAAAAGAATTTAAAAAGGACTAATTGTGTGAAGGCATTTAAATGTAAAGACTTTTACAATTCAATTTTGATATTATAAAATTTGAGTTTCTAAATTAAAATTCAAAGCGCTCATTTTTTTTCTAGCTGAAAAGTAAATATATTTTATAACTATCGTAAAAAACTGTGCTCTTAATTTTTAATGTCGATCATTTATGAAATTCGAAATTTAAAAAAGTAAGCTAGGGAGATTAGAATTGTACTTTTTCAGTTTTCTAGACAATTAGAGTCAATATTTAATAAATTCTCAAAAACTGTTCTTAATACTATAGTATTAGGGGCATAATCTTTAATTTGCAACTTTTGTTCTCATTTATTAATCAAAATTTTTATAAAATAACACAATCGCTAATAATGAAAAGTGCTTTATATATCCGTATAGCTATAATCGTCCAATTATGTGTCATAACAACAACTAATTTTACAAAGGCAAATGTTGATGTGAATGTACAAAATTTAACATGTGAATATACAACAAACCCATTAGGAATCGATAAATTACCTCGACTTGGTTGGCAAGTAACATCAAAATACAAAGAGAAATACCAATCGGCTTATCAAATACTTATTTCTACTTCTCAACAGAATATTGAACAAAATATAGGAGATGTTTTTGATTCAAAAAAAATTATTTCTACCCGCCAATCCGGCGTTTATCTGGAAGGTATCGACCTTGAAAGTGCAACTCGATATTTCTGGAAAGTTCGCATCTGGGACGAAAAGGATTTGGTAAGTCCATACAGCGATCCTGCATACTTCGAAACTGGGTTACTTGATCCGGATGACTGGAAAGCTGCGTGGATATCATCACCTACCGTTATTGATTGGAATAGATATTATCTTCAATTAGATGAGCATATTAGAAAGAAACAAAGAATTTCTTACACTCCAGAAACACAATTATTTAAATCATTTAATATTAGTGATAGTATTATGAATGCCCGCGTTTTTATATCCGGTTTAGGTTTCTATACACTACAAGTAAATGATTATGAAGTAGCTCCTACAGGATTGAACCCGGCGTTCACAGATTATACTAAGAGGGTTCTGTACAACACCTATGATATAACAGAAGCTTTACATATTGGGCAAAATGAAATATCAATTGGCTTGGGTAATGGCTTTTATAATGAAGAGGCTATTGTAGATTGGGGTTACGATAAAGCATCATGGAAAGGACACCCAAAATTGATGTGTCAGATTTATATTAATCTTCAAAATGGTCTTGATACCTTGATCGTCAGCGACACGTCTTGGTTTGTTAAGCCAAGTCATATCAGAAGAAACAGTGTATTTGCTGGCGAATTGCATGATTATAGTCTTGATTTCCCCAATCACGACCATACAAATATGCGCACTAAAGCTATATATGCTCCTGCTCCTACAGGTCGGATGGTTTCTCAGATAATGCCCCTCGAAGAGATAGGTTCGTCATTTCCTCCACAGAAGGTAGAAAGGTTGCCATCTGGCTCCTTCATTATTGACGCTGGGATTAACCTATCTGGAAAGCTCTCAATAACATTCGAGCAGCATAAAAGCGATACAATAGAAATAATTTATGGAGAGTTATTAAACAAAGATGGCACAGTAGATCAATCAAATATCAGTAGAAAAACCCTTGAAAATATTCAAACAGATGTAATTATTCTCTCCGGAACAGGAGATAAAGTGAAATGGTCTCCCAAATACGAATATCACGGCTTTAGGTATGCCGAAATTAAGGGCTATAGTGGCGATATTACAAAGACGGATGTAAATGTACATTTTATACATACTAGGTTGGAAAAAACAGGCACGTTTTCTTGTTCATCCACTCTTATCAATAAATTGCAAGAGGCTACTATCCGTTCATATTTAAGCAATTATCATGGCTATCCTACGGACTGTCCACAACGTGAAAAAAATGGTTGGACTGCGGATGCACATTTGGCAGCAAGGGTCGGTTTATATAATTTTAATATGCAAACTTCCTTTGAAAAATGGATGAACGACTTCGATGATGCTAGGCTTGCTGACGGACGACTACCTGGCATAGTTCCCACCAGCGGATGGGGATATCAGATTTATTATAATATCACTGATCCGATAGGACCAGCATGGGATGCTGCTTATATTCTGATTCCCTGGTATTGCTATGTTTATACTGGGAATAAAAAAATACTAAGTGACCACTATATTGGGATGAAAAAGCACTTATCTTATCTCAGTTCCAGATCTGAGGATCATATAGTAAAATATGGGCTGGCCGATTGGGCGTATTACAATACGCCAACAAATTGGGAGGTTACCTCGACAATCTACTATGGTCTAATGGCTCAGACTCTTTCGAAAATTGCAAATGTGTTGGACAAAAAAGGTGAAGCCAAACACTATCAAGATTTGTATGAGTGTATAAAAAGTGCGTTCAATACCAGGTTTTTTGATAAAGATGCAATAAGTTACGCTTCTGGATCTCAAACAGCAAGAGCTGGAGCTATCTATTGCGGTTTTGCAGATAGCACGAGTTGTAAAATAATCATGGATAATTTGGAAAAGGAAATAATCGAAAACAATTATAGCCTCGATTGTGGAATATTAGGTGCTGAATTTCTTCTAAAAACATTGAGTAGTTATGGAAAACAAGAAACAGTTTACAAAATTATCACAAATAAAGAAATGCCGGGATGGGGTTATTGGATAGAACAAGGCGCTACAACCTTGTGGGAGTCGTGGGACAAAAATGATTCAAAAAACCATGTGATGTTTGGCCACATCAGCGAATGGTTTTATAAGCATCTTGCTGGTATACAACCCATCGAGAATCATCCCGGTTTCAAACATTTTTTGATAGCCCCGATTTTTCCGAACGATTTGGAGTGGGTATCAGGAAACACAAACTCACCTTATGGTGAAATAAAATGTGAATGGAAGCGTATTGGCAATAATATTGAACTATCGCTTTCTATTCCTTATAATTCAACAGCCAAAATCGTTTTACCAGATGAATTCCAAATTATTAACCACACTATAAATTTAAAAACTATGAAAGCAAATGTAGATAAGAATGTTATTTCAAACTTAGGTTCAGGTAGATATACTATAACTTGCCTTTTAAGTGAGTAGCCACCTTGATATACCAAAATCCAAAATAGATACGCATATAACCACAAGTCTGACATTAGTATTAGTTAGATAAAAACTTTATGGTCGAAAAAGTTAGAAGAAGCTCTTGTGTAAATTTCTTAATTGGTAATTAAAGACTATATTTTTCTAAAAGATATTCCAATTAATAGTTGGTTTTGGTTTTTCTGTATAGAAAACGGATCGAAGTAATAATAGACAGTAGGAATAAACCTAAATCCAACGAGTCGGTGGATTCAATGAAAGGTATTCATTTAGTATTGGTTGATCAAATTGCTATATGGTTGCCTTTTTTACTATTTTTAGATTTACATTAGAATTTAAGTACATCCATTTAGTCGGTTTTTTGCTGGAAGTCACAAAATGTTTATTCTAGACTTTAGATGGTGGTCAAATAATCACAATGAGGAATATTAGATATCTGAGTATCGTTCTATTTTTGGTCCGCGCAGCGACTGTCTTTGCAAATGAAAATACTTTAAAATTCAACAATATTAGTTCTTTGGAAGGGTTGTCGAACGACTGGGTGGAATGCGTAATTAAAGACAATGATGGTTACATTTGGATTGGGACAGAAAATGGTTTGAATAGATACAATGGTTATGAGTTTACTATTTTTAATGAAGATCCGTCCGATCCTTCAAGCATATCTTCAAATTATGTCACCTCCTTGTATGTAGATCGAAAGGGAGTACTTTGGGTCGGAACCTTTGACAAGGGTTTAAACAAATATGATCCTATCACTGAGACTTTCGAAAGGTTTGTTCACGATCCTCATAATGCAAGTAGTATTTCTAGCAACTATGTACAAGCAATATTTCAAGACACTGAAGGGAAGCACTGGATTGGTACAGAGAACGGTCTAGAAAAATTTGATGTCAAAAACCAAAGTTTTTCTAAATATTTGCCGCTAGGAAGTAGGTCACTAAAAAATAATCCAGTAAATAATATAGTTCAAACCGGAAAATATCTTTGGCTTACAACATGGAACGGTGGATTGAATAAGTTCGACCTTGAGAAGGAGCTTTTTACTTCGTTTTTGCCTTATCCAGAACATCCTAATGATGAAAGAAACTTTAGGATGACCTGCTTATTTAAAGATTCAGACAATATTTTCTGGATAGGTGGACACAAAGATTCATTTATTAGATTTGATATTGAAAATGAACATTTTTTGTATGACAATAAAGAAAGTATTCTTTCGGAAATCACATATCATGCTAATGGATTTTGTGAGGATGACAATGGTAAGCTATGGATAACCACTCTGGGTGGGTTATATATCTATAAGTCTGGAGCCAATTCATACGAACGTTTTGATAATCGCGAAAATACCCTTTTTGATCTAAGTGCAAATATGTTTTTCAGTATTTTTAAAGATAACACTGGAATTATATGGGTAGCGACAAAAGGGAAAGGAGTTTATTTTTATGACCCAAATCGTGTTAAGTTTAGTGAGGACATTATTGAAATCAATCATTCCCCCAAACTCCCAAACAGATCATTTAAAATGGCATTCAAAGATAAAAAAGGCCGGCTTTGGGTGGGTACAGATCTAGGACTTAACCTTATAGATCCAGCATCAGGGAAGTTAGGATTTCTACTTATGCATAACCCAGATGATAGCACAACCTTAAATATTGGAGGAGTTTGTGCTATGCTTCAGGACTCCAAAAACAGGTATTGGGTAGCTACTTGGGGAGGAGGGCTCCATCAATTTTACCCTAATACACAAACTTTTGAAAGGTTTGAATGGGAAGCTCATAGTAATAATCCACGAATACTCTCTGATCCTAACATAGTTTGCATGAAGCAAGATAAAGAAGGGAATATTTGGATGAGTACTATGTCGGGTTACTTGATTCGATTTGATCCAAACAGTAAGATTTTTAAGAATTTTTTTTATAGAGACTATGCCAACCTCAAATCAATATTTATTGATGAAGATAAAAAAGTGATTTGGTGTGCTAGTAGATTTGGCCTTCTCGGTTTTGATATGCAGGAGGAAAAATTTAATCAATTATTGTGGGATCAAAAAGAAGACCATACCATAAGTAACACCCATGTCACCGGATTGGTAGGAGAGAAAAATGGAAATATTTGGCTATCGACATTGCAAGGATTAAAAAATTATAATCCATCTACTGGTAAGTTTACCAGCTATTTTGCAAACGATGGATTAATGTCAGACCATTTGCTTTCAATTCAAATAGATATTCAACATAATATATGGGTAAGTAGTGATAAAGGGTTGTCTAAATTTGATCCGGTCTTAAAGACTTTTTTGAATTTTAATGAGCTAAATGGAGCATTAGTCAATTCTGAATATAGCTATCTATCACCAGAAGGTAGATTGTTTTTTGGTGGTATAAATGGAGTCAACGCTTTTTTTCCACATGATATTAAGATTAATCCAGCAACATCTTCAGTAGTATTTACTGATATTAAGGTATTTAACAAATCTATTCAGTTAAAAGAAGGATCAGTAAATTTTGCTAAGAATATATCACTTAATCATAAGCAAGCTATTTTTTCAATCAGTTTTGCAGCTCTCAATTTTACACATCCTGAGAAAAATATGTATGCTTATAGTCTTGTTAGAAACCAATCTTCTGATCCAAGTTGGAATATGCTTGGGAGTAAAAGAGAGGTAGTTTTTAACAATCTTAAGCCTGGCAGATATAATTTTATGGTGAAAGCTGCTAATAACGATGGACTATGGAGTGATGAGTATCGCTCAATTATGATAAATGTCCTGCCCCCATTTTGGCAAACGCTGTGGTTCAAAATAGTTGCCGTATTACTACTCTTTGGTACGATAGTCGGCTGGAACATAATAAAAACCCATAGCTTGAGAGCACATAAAAATGAGTTGGAGAAAAAGGTTAAGGAAAGAACAACCGAGTTGGAGCAACAAAAAGAAGAAATCAAGGAGATGGCCATAAAACTCCATGAAGTTGATGTAAAAAAAATTCGGTTCTTGGTAAATATATCTCACGAATTTCGCACACCACTAACTCTTATTACCAATCCACTGGAAAAGATACTCAAAGAATTTAGCAATGATCCACAACTTACCGAGCAGCTAGGGTTGGTGCACAACAACGCTAAGCGTCTTTTATTTTTAACCAACCAGATGTTAGATATGCGAAAACTAGAATCTGGAGATATGGAGCTTGAAGTCACTGAAATGGATATTGTCAAGTTCCTAAAAGAAGTCTTTGATTCTTTTGTAAAACTACTTACAGACTATGATATCACTTTTACATATAAACATGAAACCGAAATATTGCTTACATGGTTCGATGCTGATAAGTTAGAAAAAATCATGGTTAATCTTATTTCGAATGCGTTTAAGTTCACAAGGTCAGGCGGGGAAGTGACTTTGAGGCTTTCTGACGTAAGAAAACTAAGAAAAGAGGCATCTGAAATTGATATTGATGCACTTATGAAAAATGGTTTTAAAGGAGATGAATATATTTCTATTCAGGTGGAGGATACCGGAATAGGAATTTCTTCGGAGCAATTACCTAACATCTATGATCGATTTTTTCAGGCAGAAACAATTAGAAGCAAGCCTATAGGCGGTACAGGCATCGGATTGAATCTGGTTAGAGAGCTTGTTATTCTCCATCATGGAAGCATACACGTACAGAGTGAGGTGGGTAAGGGATCTATATTTACTTTGATTCTTCCAGTGAGTAAAAATCAATTTAAGGAGACTGAACTAAGGAATACTGAAGCTGATTTCGTAGTATCTTCTGACTATCCTCTTTTGCAAAATGTCGACCATAAGAGAATAATTGAACCCAAGGTTAAAGAAAAGATTACTGTTAAACCAACTGTGCTACTTGTTGAGGATAATGTCGAGCTGCAGCATTATATAATAGAAAGCTTGTGGCAATATAGGATAAAGACCGCTGAAAATGGAAAAACCGGTATTCAGACTGCTTTCAGAGAAATGCCTGATCTAATTATCTGTGATGTAATGATGCCTGAAATGAATGGGTATGAGTTGTGTGAAAAGTTGAAATCCGATTTTAGAACCAGCCACATTCCAATAATAATGCTAACCGCTAAAGCAGATGATGACAGTCAGCTTGAGTGTTTAAAATATGGCGCGGATGATTTTATTATTAAACCCTTCAAAATTGAAATTCTTGAAGCAAGAATCTATAATTTAATTATGTCAAGAAAAAAGCTGCAAGCAAAGTTCAATAACAATTTTGATCTTGAGGTAGCTGATCCTTCTATTCAATCGTTTGATGAAAAATTTATAAAAAAAGCATCTGAGGTAGTTGATGAAGGCCTCTCGATACCAGAATTTGATGTTAGTGTATTCGCACAAAAAGTCGGTATGAGCAGAGCCCAAATTTATCGTAAATTCAGCGCAATAATGAATCAGTCCCCAAATGATTTTATCTTTCAAAGAAGAATGAACAAAGCGCGACAGCTACTCGCTTCCAACCAATATTCAGTGTCAGAAGTTGCCTACCAAGTGGGGTTTAAGTATCCCAGCCATTTTACAAAGTGCTACAAAAATGCCTTCGGTATTTCTCCGTCTGAGTACCTAAAGACTAAGAGAAACAACCAAAATCATTAATTTTTTTACTTGTCAAGATGATATATTTGCCTTATTAGACAAATATATAATTACTTGATACATATATATAAATAGTCCCCCGATCTTATAAGTAATAGATACTCACGTATAATCTCATTTGCTTTCGGTTTGCTAATATTACAATACCAGAAGGCAACACACGCCTCTGATTTACTTTATTTCAAAAAATGATGATAAATGTTGCGATTATGAGGAAAAAATTCTACGAGATTGATTATTACTTAGGATCTGCATTGGACAGCTTTCGTTTTCATATTATCTTCGGTTTAATGGCTTTGAGCGTCCATGCTTCCATCGCCCAAGACCATACTACTACTTGGATAGGAAACAGTGATCCTACCAATAATGGCCACGTAATGCAAGATATAGAAAACCTGTATGTGTCCCCTTCAGGCAAAGTTTATTGTATTACACATTGGGACGAGGGGGTTGCCAATGTACAAGTATATGAGAGCAACGGTACTTTAAATCCTAAACCAGAAGAGTCAGGTACAGGAAGTTGGGGTAGGTCATCTGGTCGGGCAGTAACTGGTGATGACACGTATGTATATCAGGCTTTTAGACAGAACGGATGTGATGCACAAGGAGGAACGAATAGTTTTGGAGGGTCTAGCTTCCCCCCTGATTGTGATACAGAATGGCAAGGTGTAAGGAGATATACAATCGCAACAGGAAAAGGCGCTGGATATTCTGGTGGAGCTGTGTATGATGGCTCCATGCTAAGGTTGAGCACAAATGGAAAGGTTCCAGTAGGTCTTGCCTGGTATAACAACGAGTTATATGTCGCCGATCCCAATGACAACAGTATAAAAGTGTATTCAACCAATCCATTCTCCGGAAATTTGGTGAGAAGTTGGAATGTAAGTCGACCAGGACAATTGGCTTTTGATGGCAATGGTTTTTTATGGATGCTACAGCCAATAGACGGAAATACTCCCGCAAAACTTATCAGGTACTCAACTTCAGGAGCTCTTCAATCACAAAGCATTACCTTTAATGACGCAAGTAAAGTGGTGAGGGGTTTCGGGATAGATCGCGTTAACCACAAATTGTTTATCTGCAACAATGGATACGACCAAAATATTCTTATTTATTCCAATATCACATCGTCCCCTTCTTTATCAGGTACCTTTGGGAATACACAGGGTATCTATTCCGGTACACCGGGTATCCATGCGCCACTAAAATTTGAGGGGCCATCCGGCGTAGGTGTAGATAATGCCGGAAATATATATGTCGCAAACCGAAGGGATGTTAACTGTGAACCACAGGATGGTTTGTTCGGGATGTTCTTGGAGAAATACAATGCATCTGGAACACGGCAATGGGTGAAGTATGCATTGGAGTTCAGCGATGTTGCAGACGTTGATCCAGGATCGGAAAACGGCGATTTGCTCGATATATATACAAAGGCGGAACGCTTTGCAATGGATTTGTCAAAGCCGGCAGGTCAGGATTGGATTTGGAAAAGCAGTACCATAGATTTCCGTACTTATCCCAACGACCCCCGCAAAATCATTAACCACAATGATTTGGTCTCCTCCCCGTTCGTAAGGAGGCTAAATGGAAATAGATTCTTATTTGTGACCAACATGGTTACTAATTGGCTTCATGTATATCGATTTGAGGAAGGTACGGAAATAGGAATTCCGACGGCGGTATTTGCTGGAGCTAACTGGGCACATTTTTTTCCTTATGAACCTACAGGATCCAATAACAATAGGTGGTTGTGGTTAGATAAAAATGGCGATGGCCAATTTCAAGCCAATGAATATGATGTTGGTGCAACAGGTAGCGGTAACTCAGTTGAGGGATGGTGTGTCGACCTTCAGGGAAATGTATGGCGTGTATCAACCAATGGAATTATAAATAAATTTAATTTCGGAGGGGTTGATGGTAATGGAGTTCCTATTTATTCTTCAAGTGACAGGGAGGTGTCTACAGTGAGCACTTTCAATAATTTAAAAAGAGCAGAATATATCCCCTCTCAGGACGTAATGATCCTCACAGGATTTACTGATACATACAACGGCGATGATTTTAAGAGTGCGGGTAGGGTAATAGCTCGTTATAACAATTGGAGCAGTGGAAATAGAACTCCTACTTGGACAAGATCAGTTCCTTACAAAGAACAAGGGGATAGGGATCATATGATTTCTATTGCAGTGGCTGGTGATTATATTTTTACTGTTAATGTTTGGCCTAGTCTTACGCGAATATATAAACTTTCAGATGGAAGTTTTGTGGGTACTTTAGACGTAAATAATGGAGTAGAAAAAAAAGGCTGGGCAGACCTTACCCACTCAATCCGCGCATACAAGCGAAACAATGGCGAATATCTGGTTTTATTGGAAGAAAATGGTGCGGCCAAAATAGTTATTTACCGATGGTGCCCAACAGGAAATTGTACAAGCGGAGGAGGGACCAGCCAGGCACCCTATGGCGGCACACCCAGGTCTATACCCGGAACCATCCAAGCCGAGGATTTTG
>DAIPYV010000019.1:0-28818 GCA_036782555.1 Saprospiraceae bacterium | reverse complement strand
CCATTGGCATACAACCTGGTGCGGTACATGTGCTGTTGGTGATGGTTACATTATTGGGTGTCACGTTTGTGAAATCTGGGCAAGAACTTGTAATTGTCAATGGCATAAAATTACCAGAAACCAAAATACAATTTCCATTTGCTAATAACCCTGCAATAGTTTGTCCTACAAAAGTCGAAGGATCTACATTTCCGGGAGGATTGGCAGTACCAGAGTAATAGTTAATTCCATAGACACCATAATTCCCAACTCCCAAAGTTGTAAAATTAGAAGACGAAGTTACTGCGGCAATTTGATCATTATTAGTATTTACCGCTACGTAAGTGTAAGAATAATTTGGCGCAGTTGGTGGATTATGTTCGTAGACCACTGCACCAGCAGGGCCAGTTATAGTAAGTGTTCTAGTAGTACCAGAAGTCTCAAAGAAAACTGCAGTATATTCACCACATACATTAGTTAAATTGAGCGTAACTGAATTTGAAAAGCTAACAGAGCCTCCAGGTATTCCATCTAAGTCAAAAACCGTTGAACCAATGTAATTAGTGCAGGCAGCAGATGGAGTGTAGGTTCCATTATATATGGATAAAAATTCTGAAGACCCCATGTTAAAAGTATAATCACCAGCAACACTTATTTTAAATCTTAATGCTGCTCTTGCTAAACCAAAATTGCCACTTGCACAAGTACCAGGACCTGGTGCTGCTGGTGTTAGGTTGTAAGAAGAATTAACATTGGAGCCCGAGGTTGTCAAAGTCTTTGAAGTTATTGCATTTCCGTAAGATTCTGTTAATCCTAAATTTAATAGCGGGTCATTTACAGGCACTATCAATGGTGTAGCGGGACAAATACTACTTGCAGATGCTAAACATAAACTAGTTATTGTAAAGGATACGTTGCTTACATCAAAAAATTTAAAACATTCGAAACAACTACTCTCAACTTTTATTCTTGCAGAAGCTGTGTTAGGAAAATTTGAAGGTATCGTTATTGTTTCACTTCCATCATTATTGGTATTAGACGCTAGAACGAATGGATATGTTTGCCCACCATCTGTAGAAGCTAAAATATTCACAAAACCACAGATATTGTTCGTATTATTAACAGCCCATGTTATGGTTTGCGAACTTCCAGCCGCCCAAGTAACATTTGTATTAGGAGAAGTAACAGTAAGAGGTCCCGCAGTATCATCAACGCTTATGGAAATGTCATCAAAGCTTGTACCTCCATCTGAAGCATCATTGTCTCGTGCTGTTAAGCGAAAATTTAATGTTCTATTTATGTTAGGTAAAGCTTCAAAATTATTAACATTATTATCATTTAAAATAACAGGTAAAGAAGGAAAGAATCTAATGTTCCCAGAAGTAGACGGAGGAAATGATCTAAACAAAGGAGCGATTGCACTATTACCAGCTGTAGTACCAATAAAACCTTGTGTAGGCGTACCTGTGCCATCTTCATCTATTTGTTCCCATGTGTACGTGATTGTTTGATCATTGTCTGGATCTGTAGCTGTGCCTTCCAATGAAAAAGGTGTCAATTTTGGAATAACATAATTTGAACCTCCACAGGGGTTGGCATCTACGGAAGGAGGTGTATTTCCAGATGGTATATTAGTAGAACAAGTTCCACCAGTTCCAGCTATATAAGTTCTGAAATTTTCTAAACTCTTGGAATGAAAATATAAATCAGGGGAGTTTTGAATATTATTGTCAGTCTGACAAATGCCAGCATAAGACATTATTGTCGTTCCACTGGCAATTTCAAATGCATTGGTGTTTGATATCTGACCTGTACAACAAGGTGTAGGTGTACAAAAATTACCTCCTATACCATTAAATGTGTGCGGCCCACCAAACATATGACCTATTTCATGTACCATAATACTCACAGCCAATGTATTAACATTAGATCCACCACTCCAGCCTCTTGCTTTTGTAAAGTGACCATTACTTAGGGTATTATTACATACAACTCCTAACCCTGCTACACCTGAGCCTCCTGAACTGGTGGCATGTAAGGCATGACCCAAATCGTAATTACCTCCTGGAAACTGGGCGTTAATTGCTTGGCCTGCTAGGACAGTCCTGTTGCCACCAGGATTCAGAGGGTCAGTCATTGGATCAGTATAGAAAAAAGGCATACTAAAAATAGAAAAATGTACTGCCATTTCTAAATTCCAATATACATTATTTAAATTTATAATATTAACTACAGCTGCGTTAGCAGTTGCGTTATTATTATTTCCAAAGTTAGGGCTTGCATAAAATGCACTAGTTGTAACTATAGCTATCTCATAGGTTCTTCTAGTATCTCCATTAGAACCTTGTGATCTCAACCCAGGCATAAATCCCCTAAAATTTACATTGGCATCTTCTGTATCACATTGAAAAGACTCTAGATTTGACAATTTATAACTTTTATGTCCAGCTGATGGATTTAATTTATCAATAGGCTGAATTTTAACTTTATAATTTTCTCTCACAATTAATCCTTCTATACCAAATCTGCTTATAAAAATACGACCATTAAAATTTCCTCTATTCTTTGAGCTTATTGTATAGGTTTTAAAATCTGGAAACGCCGCCTCCATTTCCGATGATAAGACAGAAGATTCCCAAACAAAAAATTCTACTAAATTACCATTGTCTAATGGTAATTTTATTGTCTTTGGTTCTTCGTTTCTGTTTTCACTTGTAGGCGCGCCTTCTAAAGCCTTTTGAATTTCCTCTAAGTTAGGGAAAAATAAAAAACCTTCATCCTCATTTGTTTGACTAAAACCAACAAAATTAAATGAAAGTAAGATCAAAACACAGAACGATGATAATCTATAGCAGACAGTATTATATCCGGCAATTAAAAAATTATATTTTTCCTTAATGTGGATATTTTGCTGATACAAACTATAAAATTTATTTTGGACCCCCTTATATAGCTGCATGAGTAATGGTTTAAAGTTAAATTGTAGAAAACGCAGCAAAGGTATTAAAATTCTAGAATAAATATGTATAATTTACCAATAATTTAATTTTTAATATGTATTTAATATTGACGCAAACTAAAACTCTTCATCAAATACATCTTGTTTTAATTTTTCCTTTTTTGTGGAAGTTCGTTCAAGTGACGGTTGGATTGTTTTATAGGATTGACAATTGACCAAATCATGATACTGTGATGGTGGCTGTGTAAATCTTGCCTTCTTATCGTATTTAATTTTATCAGAACTTTCTAATTTTCTTAAAAAATTTTGTGCTAAGGGCCTTGCAGTTGTATAACCTTGTCCATCATTGAGGTTGAGGAATCGTATCCATTTATCATCCCCACCCGTCCAAGTACCCAGCACTAATGTGGGTGTCACAGCCATGAACCATCCGTCTGAATAATCATTGGTAGTTCCTGTTTTACCACCTACCTCTGATGTAAGCCCTAGACCAAATTTACCCCCTAAATTGTTTTTTAGCATTGAAAGCATGACAGAGTTATATAGACTATTGATGGCTGGCTTTCTTTCAGGTATCGGTTGGTAAATAACTCTTCCATTTTTATCTTCGATTCTCGAGATGATTATGGGCCTGACAAAGGTACCATTATTGGCATAAGCCGTGTAAGCTCCAGTAATCTCCAATAGTGTCAAGTCTACTGCTCCTAGACAAATAGAAGGAAGTCTGGGTATTGCTAAACGCCCATTATCTAATTTTAAATCTTTATCTATGCCTAAATTATGCATCAAATTAATGATAGGATCCACTGTTCCCATTTCCTTCAGCAATTTTACGGTAATACTGTTTTTTGAATAAAGAAGTCCTTGGAAAAGATTGTATTTGTTTCCCGTAAATCTTTCATCTGCGTTGGCTGGTGACCATTCTTTATCGACGCTAAAACCATGATCAGATGGAGAAATAGTATACTGTATGTCTTCATACTCTTCACATGGCGAAATATTTGCCACTGCCATCGCTTGTGTATAAACGAATGGTTTAATCGTAGAACCAACTGATCGACGCATCGTAACATGATCAAATTTGAAAAATTTATGATTACTCCCTCCTACCCATGCCTTGACATGACCAGAGCTGGGTTCTATGGCTAAAAAACCAGACTGTAAATGCATTTTGTGATATCTTACAGAATCTAATGGACTCATTTCTATTTCTATTTCACCATTTTCATTGTAATCAAAAACTTTCATAACTAAAGGTGTAGAAAACTCTTTTTTGTAAGCTTCATCTAGCCGATTAAATGCATTTATGAGTTGAGACCAATAGTCACTATTAATAAGACCATGGTATTTGTCTTGATATTGGCTATTTAATATGCCTCTATTTACAGCTTGTCTAAATGATAGCTTATTTTGTTGGACGGAATCCAATATTTTAATTACCCCGTCAGTGAACGGTATATCTCCGAATTGGTTGATAACCATATCCAATTCTTGTTGAAAAAAATTTTGCCTCAATGATTTGTATCTATCAGAAGATTTACATTGTGCATCAAGTATGTCTGCTCTTACTTTTTTTTGGTAGTCATTAGCATCATATGTCCAAGGATCCATATTTTTCCAAACTCTAAAAAAGTTTTTTTGAAGTTTTTTTAAATGTTCCCATACAGCCTCTTCGGCTAATTTTTGGTAATCTAAATCTATTGTTGTATAAATTTTTAATCCATCTCTGTACAGGTCATATTCACTCCCATCTGATTTGACAATACCTTCATTTTTAAATATTTTTCTGAGCTCTTTGGTTAATTCAGACCTAAAATAAGGTGCATAGCCTTCGCTTTGATCAATGCGCTTAAATTTCGAGAGATCAATCTCCTCTTTGATTAAAGTACTGTATTCTTCACTTGTGATTAGTTGGCTATTTTTAAGTAGCATCAAAACGTTGTCCCTTCTTTCTTTGCTTTTTTGTGGAAAACGACTTGGATTATATAGCACAGGGTTTTTAAGCATACCTATCAATGTGGCTGTTTCTGATATGTTCAACTCGCTTTGAGATTTATTAAAATAGATTTTTGCAGCCGCTTCTATTCCATATGCACCATTTATAAATTCGAACTTATTGAGATACAGTGCCATTATTTCTTCTTTGGTATAGCTTTTTTCCAATTTTATGGCTATAACCCATTCCTTAAATTTTGATTTCAATAAAGATATTACTTTGTAGAGAGTAGATTTACCTTTTGTAGATGGCCTGATATAAAGCAATTTAGCTAATTGTTGTGATATAGTACTCCCTCCTCCCGAGGATTGCTGTCGCAACAATACTGACTTGATACCTACTCTAAATAACGCTCTAAAATCAATGCCAGAATGACTAAAAAACCTTTCATCCTCAGTTACAATAAGGGCGTTTTTTACATTTGGCGCTATATCGCTATATGCTATAGAAATCCTGTCCTCAATAAAATATCTTCCGAATGATTCTTCATTGATATCATAAATTATAGATGCTTGGTCATATTTTGGATTTTCTAATTCTTCAAAACTTGGCACATCCGTCATATAAATAAATATAGACACTATAGTAATGAGTACCACAAGCATAACCACTAGTGGTTTTAGCACCATAAGTACATTATTTTTAGAAAACAAATCACTATTTATTTTGGCCAACATATTTATGAACTTTTCATTTAGTCTACATCTAGAGTCCGTACTTTTTTATGGGCTTTATATCTGCCCTTTCCAAATCGTGTTCCATTAAACTCTTCAATTTTGCGAAGTTCTACCTGCCTTTGTGCAGGTAATTGAATAAAATCTTGGCACTTATTTGAACAGCAACCACTATATTTAGCTTGACAATCAGGACATTGAATAAATAAAATATGACAAGCATCATTGAAACAGTTGGTGTGGGTATCACATGGCGCACCACACTGATGGCATTCAGATATAGTGTCATTAGAAATCTTTTCACCTAATCTCTCATCAAAAACGAAATTCTTACCAATAAATTTATTTTCAATACCCAACAGCTCTGCTCGACGGGTGTACTCAATAATTCCACCTTCGACTTGGTACACGTTTTTAAATCCTTTATGCTTATAATAAGCGGATGCCTTTTCGCATCTAATGCCACCTGTACAATACATGATGATATTTTTTTCTTTTTTGTCTTCCAATAG
The DNA here is from genome assembly GCA_036782555.1 of Saprospiraceae bacterium. Lineage (GTDB taxonomy): Bacteria > Bacteroidota > Bacteroidia > Chitinophagales > Saprospiraceae > OLB9. The sequence continues at coordinate 22,698 of DAIPYV010000019.1, read as the reverse complement.
TTGCTCTACAAGTGGTAACGCCTCTCTAAAAGTCTCAACATCGGGTAAAACTGCACCCTTAAAGTGGCCTACTTCGCTTTCATAATGGTTGCGCATGTCCACAATAATTGTGTTCGGGTCCTCAGCTAATTGATTAAAATCTTCAGCTTTGAGATGAATACCTTTATTAGTCACATCAAATGTTGAATCGTTGAGTCCATCAGCGACTATTTTTTTTCTGACCTTGATAATCAATTTTATGAATGACTTTCCATCATCCTCGATGGCAAAATTTAATCTTATATTTTCTAAAAAAGTGATTGTAGAAATAGCATTTTTAAAGGCTTCTAAATTCACTTCAGGAATAGATATTTGAGCATTTATCCCTTCATATGACACATATATCCTGCCAAGTATGTTTAATTCTGAAAACAATATATACAAATGATCTCTAAATAAATGGGGATTTCTCAATTGATAATATTGATAAAATGACAGAGTGTGTCTTTTTAAATTTTCTGAATTTATTCTTTCGGCAAGTATCCGCCTATCTATTTTATTAAATAAATTTTTCATGATAGAATCTTATTTCTTCAATTAAAACAAATTATGCTTAAAATCTAATTACAAATTATAAAATCTATTGACAATGGAATTAGTGTATCTTATCAAAACCGCAAAGGTAGGATATTTTTATAAAAATCTATAGAGTTATAATTAGGCTTTCTAAAAAACAAATAGGACTCACGAATTGGAGTAAATAAATATCACCCAATTGGGTGAGAAAATAAGCTGACAATAGGTTCTATCTTTGCACTGATATTTCTATTAATTAATCATATAAATTTATAAGTTATGAAATTTTTAATGTTATTTTTGTTTCCATTATTTTTTAGCTTTAATCCATCTAATGAACCTTTTAGTTTATCAGAGAAATCATGTGAAAAAATGGAAGCTCTATCTGGACGTTTATGCTTTAGGATAAACGGCAAAAGAATCTGTGTTAAGATAGGTGGAAAAGGGATATCTGATGGTATGGAATTTGAGGGACGTGCATTTTTTGCCGCCGAAGGTCAAGGTATGCTAATAAAAGCTAATGGACTACAAGTGAATTCGTTTACAATAGCTGAAGATGTAAGCATCCCTACATGCAATGGTTCATTAAATCTAAAAATGGGCACAAAAGTAATGTCAAAAGATGGATTTTTCTTGCTAGGTGACGAACTTGGGTAAAAAACGTTTTTTTCCAAATTAAATCTGAAAAGACTCTGAAAAAGATACCGTTAAAATATCTAATTTCAGAGTCTCTTTTCATATTATTTACTTTCTAAATTGTTCTAAGACATCTTCAATAATACGAAGACACTCATGGATTTGATCTTCTGTTATGATTAAAGGAGGCGCGAGCCTTATTTTGTTGGTATGTGTCGGCTTCGCTAATAAACCTTTATCTCTTAGTGCTATACAAATATCCCATGCCAGATCTTTATATCCATCGTCATTGATAACGATAGCATTAAGTAGACCTCTCCCTCTTACAAGTGTAATTATAGGGTTTCTCTCTGAAATCTCTCTTAAACCTTGTCGTAAAACTTCACCAAGATGTTTAGCTTTGTTAGCCAAATCTTCATCAACTACCACTTGTAAAGCTTCCATGGCTACAGCACAGGCCAAAGGATTTCCCCCAAAAGTTGAGCCATGTTCTCCAGGTTGAATATTCAGCATTATATTATCATCAGCCAATACAGCCGATACTGGCATTGCCCCTCCAGAAAGAGCCTTACCCAAAATTAAAATATCTGGTTTAGTTGCCTCCGGCTGACGACACTGACCTTTATGGCAAGAGCAATCAGGACAAGTAGCTAAAAAGTTTCCAGAACGAGCGATGCCTGTCTGAATCTCGTCAGCAACATACAATACGTTATATCTTTTGCAAAGTTGAGCCACACTAGCTAAATAATTCACATCAGGAACATTAGCTCCAGCCTCACCTTGGATTGGCTCCACAATAAAACCAGCAATATTAGGATTGGATTTAAAGACTTCTTCAAGTGCATTCATATCATTATAAGGAACACTTACAATACCAGTCATAAAGGGTCCAAAATCATTCGTTGCCACTTCATCATTGGATGCACTGATTACAGTAGTCGTACGACCATGAAAATTATCCTTAGCAAAAACAATTACAGCTTGATTTTTAGCAACACCTTTTATTTTATAAGCCCATTTTCTGACTAGCTTAATAGCTGTTTCAACAGCCTCCACTCCCGAATTCATCATTAAAACTTTATCGTATCCGAACATGTTGGACATGTATTCCTCACATTCTCCCAAAAGATTATTATAAAAAGCTCGTGATGTTAGTGTAAGTTTTTGAGCTTGCGTGACCATAGCTTGAACAATGCGTGGATGGCAATGCCCCTGATTGACCGCTGAGTAAGCCGATAAAAAATCATAATATCTTTTGCCATCTACATCATATACATATACACCTTCACCCCGTTCGAGTACGACGGGCAAAGGATGATAATTGTGCGCACCGTACTTATCTTCTTTGTCTATGGCTCTCATTGACTTTTCGCTCATAGTGGATTTTGGCTCTATCATTTAATTTTAGGTTTATAAGGCACAAAAGTATCAAATTTAATTAAATTTACCAATATTTAATTCAATTATTATTTTTTATGTATACATTTGTGTCAAATTTAATATATTACCATGCTTTTAGATGATTACGATAGGGCAATACTTCAAAAATTAGAATTGGACGGACGAGCTGCTTTTTCGGTGATTGCAACTGATTTAGACATTTCTCATACTATGGTGCATCAAAGAGTACAAAAACTGATAGATAATGGTGTCATAGAAGGTATAAAGCCAATACTAAATGAAAAAAAAATAGGTTTTGACTGGATATCTTTCACTGGACTAACTTTAGAAAAAGACCATAATTCTGAGCGCATTATTGAAGCACTAAAAGCGATACCTGAGGTCACAGAATGTTATTATATTACGGGCTCATTTACACTTTTTATACGGATTACTGCTCGCAATCACGAACATATGCGAGAGATACTGTATGACAAAATTGACAATATTGCTGGCATCGCCAAAACAGAATCATTTATGGAATTGGGTGCAGCTTTTAGAAGAAATGTAAGTTTATAGAATGATTAGTTTTTTTTGAAGAGAAAAATACGCTAAAAAAATGATAAAAATCTTACCTTTGCAGCATAAATCTTAATCATCCTAAATGGTAATTTCACTATATGAGTGACAAAATAAAACATGAGTGCGGATTGGTACTCATTAGACTCCTAAAACCTATTGAATATTATCACCAAAAATATGGTACCCCTCTGTACGGTCTGCATAAGATGAATCTTATGATGCAAAAACAACGCAACAGAGGGCAAGACGGTGCCGGAATTGTTACGATAAAGTTGGATGCAGAGCCTGGTACACGCTACATAAGCCGCAAAAGAAGCAATGGACCTCAGTATCTTAAGGACCTCTTTGAAGGTGTCTTTTCTCATTTTGATGGCTGTACTGATGAACAACTTAATGATCCGCAATGGCTCAAAGCCAACAAACCTTATACTGGGGAGTTGTTATTAGGCCATCTCAGATATGGAACGCACGGTACTAATAGTATTGAAGCTGTTCACCCTTTTATCAGAAGTAATAATTGGATATCCAGAAATTTAGTTTTAGCTGGCAATTTCAATTTAACTAATGTGGACGAATTGTTCAATGAGCTCTTATCCTTTGGCCAATATCCTAAAGAAAAATCTGATACAGTTACTGTTTTAGAAAAAATGGGTCATTTTTTGGACGACGAAGTACAGAGATTGTTTAATTGGTTCAAGCCTGAAGGTTATGATAATATTGAGATCAATCAATTGATTGAGAAACACCTTGATGTACAAAGACTTTTGCAAAGATCATGTAGAAAGTTTGATGGAGGCTACGTCATGGGCGGATTGATAGGACATGGAGATGCCTTCGTGCTCAGAGACCCCAATGGTATTAGACCTGCATTTTATTATCATGATGATGAGGTAGTGGTAGTAGCGTCAGAAAGACCCGCCATTCAGACAGGTTTTAATATCAGATATTTTCAAGTCAATGAATTAAAGCCAGGACATGCGCTTATTATCAAAAAAGATGGTACTGTTTCAGAAGAACAAATAAAAGATACTGAAACTATAACACCGTGCAGTTTTGAACGAATTTACTTTAGTCGAGGTACGGATAAAAATATTTACTTAGAAAGAAAAAAATTAGGTGAACTTCTGTCAGACAAAATTTTAAATGCTATAGATAACGACATTGAAAAAACAATTTTCTCCTTCATACCCAATACTGCAGAGGTGGCCTTTTTTGGTATGATGCAAGGTTTAGAAGCTCAACTTAATCACATAAAACAACAACGTATTTTAGAACACACAGCTAATAATACTTTGACACCTGAAAATCTGCAAGAAATACTTAAACTATCTATAAGAGCTGAAAAGTTGGCGGTCAAAGATGAAAAATTGCGTACTTTCATAGCCGATGGTATCACACGTGGTCAAATGGTCTCACATGTGTATGATGTCACTTATGGCATAGTCAATAACGAGGTGGATACATTGGTACTCATAGATGACTCAATAGTACGAGGTACAACTTTAAAAGATACTATTATATACATATTATCAACGCTAAAACCCAAAAAAATAATCATCGTCAGTTCTGCCCCACAAATTAGATATCCTGACTGTTATGGTATTGATATGAGTAAAATGAAAGAGTTTATAGCTTTCCGAGCATTACTAGAATTACTCTCAGAAGATAACAAAACATACCTATTGGATGAGGTTTATCAAAAATGTCTTGAACAAGAAAAACTCCCAATAGAACAGGTGACAAATCAAGTCAAATATTTATACGATCAATACACGGATGAACAAATCTCCAATAAGATATCCCAACTCGTCACGCCTGAAAATATAAAGCCTAAGGTACAAGTCATATACCAAAGTATAGAAAACCTGCATGCAGCCTGTCCAGATCATAAGGGAGATTGGTATTTTTCAGGCAATTATCCTACGCCAGGTGGAATGCGTGTGGTCAACCGCGCTTTTATCAATTTTATGAAAAACAGTGACGACAGGGCTTATTAAGATAGATTTAACCCGAATTACAAAAGTGAGATAACATGCGGGTTAAAACTATTTTCAATATCCTTTGGCATCATCATCTCCGCGCTTATCGGCTGCGCCCTGCCACTGCCCATTAGGAGTGCGGACGATGACTTCTACCCTACCTATGGGTTCTCTTTCTTTGATGTTATGACCTATAGCTTCCAACACATTTCTAACTTTAGGCTCTAATGCGTCAGTCTCGACATATAAAAGGTCTGGCTTCCATTGGTGATGAAAGCGTGGTAGCTGCACTGCATTGTCTGCGTTCATGCCAAAATCAATGACGTTGACAATGGTTTGAAATACCGATGTAATGATAGTAGAACCTCCAGGAGTGCCTACGACCATAAACAACTGTCCTTCTTTTTCGATAATAGTCGGCGTCATAGAAGATAGCATACGCTTATTAGGTTCAATTTTGTTAGCATCAGCTCCTATGAGACCATAAATATTCGGGCTTCCAGGTTTGACAGAAAAGTCATCCATTTCATTGTTCAGTATAAAACCACCATTATCTACAACTGTAAAAGCTCCATAACTACCATTTAGAGTAGTCGTCATAGATACAGCATTGCCGTATGTATCTACTATACTAAAATGTGTAGTCTCTTCACTTTCTATCTTACCATAACTAATTTGCTCACTTATTGAAGCTTGTCGAGGGTTAAAATCCGACATTCTATTTTGAATATATACCGAGTCTAATAAATTCTTAATCGGCACGGGATAAAAATCTGCATCGCCCAAATGTTGTGACCTATCTGCGTAAACCCTTCTTTCCGCCTCTACCATAAGATGAACTGCAGCTGCGCTTTGAAATCCCATTTCTTTCAGGTCATAGGGCTCTATCATTTTTAATAGTTGAGCTAATGCTATGCCACCACTTGAGGGTGGTGGCATTGTAATTAGTTTATGTCCTCTATACCCAAAAATTATAGGAGCACGCCAAATAGATTGATACTCCTCTAAATCCTTATGAGTAATAATTCCGCCACCTCGTTCCATTTCACTTACGATAGCATCAGCCACCTGACCGAAATAAAAACCATCGCGACCATAGTCTCTGATCGAAGCAAGAGTTTTGGCCAATTGTTTTTGAATTAATAAATCCCCTGTCAGCCATTTCTCCCTATGAAATGCAGTCTTGCTCTGATTGTATTTTATAAAATTATCTTGATTTTTATTGAGATTATCCGCCTCACGTTCAGTAAGCGGAAAACCTTTTTCAGCCATATCTATAGCCGGTTGGATTAATGCACTCCAATTTTTTAATAAGCTGTATTTTTCATAAGCTTTAAACATACCATCTACCGTACCAGGCACACCGGCTGCAAGATGACCATAAATACTTTTTTCAGCAAGCGGTTCACCAAAAGTATCTAGATACATACTCTTAGTTGCAGCAGATGGTGCTTTCTCTCTATAATCTAAAGTGGCTACATCCCCTCCTGCGCTACGATAAACCATGAACCCACCTCCACCGATATTTCCAGCTACGGGATAACAAACCGCCAATGCAAATTGTACCGCTATAGCTGCATCTACGGCATTGCCCCCCTTTTTAAGGATATCGATTCCTATTTGTGTAGCTAACGGGTGGGCGGAAACTACCACAGCTGAATCTACAATAACGGACTTAGTTACGTTATATAAATGTTGATTTTCAGTAGAAGTCTTACACTGAAACAAAAATAATATTACAAAAAATGATAATATATTTGCTACTCTCATATAAATGGTTTTAAATTTGCGTCAAATTTTTATAGATCGTAAAATTATAATAAAGAAACACTTATTTTCGTTTTTGACTATATTTTTTCCAAAAGTAATAAATATCCAATTCATGAATAGTATAAAGCTGAAAAATATTTTTTTGATATCTTTCATCTTCATTGCATTAAACAGTTTTAGTCAGAAGTTTGTCAATGAGTTTTTGAACATAGGCGTAGGTGCAAAATCTCATGGCTTATTTGGTGCTGTGGTCGCAAGTGTAGATGACGGTACAGCAGCTTATTGGAATACAGCTGGGCTTACAAATGTCAAGAGTACCATACAAATTAATGCTATGCATGCCAAATGGTTTGGTGGATTGGCCAATTATGATTATGTCAATGTTGTTAGTAAACTATCGGGCGATAATAATCAAGTTGCCGCTTTTTCATTAATAAGATTAGGTATCGATAATATACCCAACACCCTTAATCTCATTGGTGCGGATGGTACTTTGGACTATGATAGAATCACCAATTTTTCTGCGGCGGATTACGCTGGATTATTTTCCTATGCGCGTACTGTAGGAAGAGAAGAAAAACTGTCTTTAGGCGGCAATATTAAAGTCATCCATAGAACTATTGGACCTTTTGGAAAAGCCTGGGGTTTTGGAGTAGATTTAGGTGCTCAATACAAGTTCAATGATCAAATTACTTTTGGCATTTCGGGAAGAGATATTACGACCACTTTCAATGCCTGGTCATTTAATCTGACAGAAGAGCAAAAAAATGTATTTATCAACACAGATAATGACATTCCTATTTCAAGCTCCGAAGTGACACTGCCAAGATTAATCATAGGTGGCGCCTATACACATAGATTTAATGATTTACTTCAAGTGCGTGGTGAGTTAAATCTCAATATATCCACTGATGGTACTAAAGCTGGCGTTATATCAGCCAATAGGTTTAATATGGATCCATTAATAGGTTTTGAAGCGGGATATGATAATACCGTTTATTTAAGAATAGGTCTAGGCAATATGCAAAGAGTTTTAAACCCTGTCAACACCAGCCAAAGTGATTTCGAAATACAACCTAATGCTGGCCTTGGCATCAACCTAGGTCGGCTCAAGGTGGACTATGCAATGGCGAATGTAGGCAATGCAGGAAGTGTACTAGTTTCTCACATTTTCTCCGCTTCTCTAGACATCGTACCCAAGGAAAGATAACAGAATATCAAAATAAGCTATTCATTTATCATGAAAACGACAAGTTTCATTAAATGCGAATCAAATTAGATCAAATAAGTTTTTAACGCCTATAGTGCGTTCCACTTTAAATCCTTCAGCATATTCAGTTCCGATATCGCGTGCGTATGTTTTATTTTTTGCCTGGATAAAATCGAGAAATGCTTTAGAAGATATGGGGGTCTCAGGTTCTTCGGAATGGGGATTGTAAAACTGAGTTTTATAGGCTAAAATACATTCTATTTTTTTTTCGATAAATGGAGTTATGTCCACGACAAAGTCAGGTACTAAATTTCGGTCTTGAATATAGTGATATACAGCTAATGGTCTATGAGCCGATTGAGAAGAATTATCTTTATTAAATGTTGATATTTTGGGTAGACCCGCATAAAAACAAGCATCACTGATCAATTTAGATGCTCGTCCGTGGTCTGGGTGCCTGTCATGTGGTGTATTGGCCAACACAATTTTAGGTTTAAAATAACGTATGACTTCTATTATTTTTATTAGATTAATTTCTGAATTTTCAAAAAAGCCATCCCGCATACCCAAATTTACTCTGTGTTCTATCCCCATTATATTTCTTGCTACTTCTGCCTCTTCCATTCTTATTTGACCGCTTCCACGCGTACCTAATTCGCCTTGAGTCAAATCACATAGAGCTACAGAATAGCCCATGCTTTTGTGCTTTAATATTGTACCAGAAGCACATAATTCCACATCGTCAGGATGAACTCCTATCGCTAATATATCAACCATATTTTTTTAATTATTTGCTAGGATACGCTTACCATCTTATTAAGGCACTACCCCATGTAAAACCACTACCAAAAGCTGCTAAACAAACCAAGTCACCATCTTTTACTCTGCCTTGTTCCCATGCTTCACTTAAAGCTATAGGAATAGAAGCAGCTGTTGTATTTCCATAGTTCTGAATGTTGTTGACGACTTTTTCATCAGGTAGTCTAAGTGTTTTCTGTACAAATTGACTGATTCTTAAGTTAGCTTGATGAGGTACAAAAATATCTATGTCTTGAGCTGTTAAACCACTTTTGTCAAGGGCTTCTTTAATCACTTCTGGAAATTTTACAACCGCTGTCTTGAAGACCAATTGCCCATTCATATTGGGAAAAAGCAAACCCTCATCCACCATTTTTTCTGTAACGAAGACACCTCCAGGCGTATTGGGGTCTGGATATCCAAAGGGCTCTGTACCTAAATGATAGCCTCCATGTGAACCCGGATTTATCATGGCTAGCTCCTCTGCATGCGTACCGTTAGAGTGTAGACAGGTCGTCAATATTCCTTGGTTTTCCTTTTCAGTTGGCTGTACTACTACAGCGCCAGCTCCGTCACCAAATATCACGGTTACATTACGTCCCTCTGTAGAAAAATCTAAGCCCATAGAGTGCATTTCAGAACCTATCAATAAGATGTTTTTATACATACCTGTTTTGATAAATTGGTCAGCAATAGACAAACCATAAACGAACCCCGAGCACTGATTGCGAATATCCAATGCTGGTGCTTCTATGTCTGTAATGCCTAACTCACGCTGAACTAAAACACCACATCCTGGAAAGTAGTAATCAGGACTCAAAGTAGCAAAAATTATAAAATCTACGTCCGATGGTGTAATACCAGCTCTTTCTATAGCTATACGCGCCGCTTTGGCTCCTAAACTTGACGTTGACTCTATATGTTTTTCTGCATACCTGCGTTCGTGGATACCAGTTCTTTCAATTATCCACTCACTGGATGTATCCATCAGTTGAGTTAGGTCATCATTGGTCACTACTCTTTCGGGTACGTAGTGCCCTATGCCCGCTATTTTAGATTTAATACTCATTTGGTTAAATTTTTTATATAAATGTAGTTTGTTAATAAATTGTTCACAAAATGATTCATTATAAAAAATACTTTCATCCCACAAAAAACAGCTTACAATTGCCAATCATCTAAAAATGAAAACTTTTGTCTGTATTCCATTAGATCTTGATATTTCATTGTGACCATGATATGAGATTCGTCTTCTGAACAGATACCCAATTGATTTCCAGCATAATCAAAGACCACAGAGTCTCCTGAATAGTATATACTTTTGGGGTCAGCACCCCACCTATTGACACCTAGTACAAAACATTGATGTTCTACAGCTCGTGCCTTTAAAAGGGTTTTCCAATGATCTGAACGGGCGGCCGGCCATTGTGCAGAATAAATTAAAATATCCGGATGCACTTCGGATTCAACAATATATGGAAATCTCAAATCATAACAAATTAATGGTTGAATTTTCCAATCTTTAAAGTTGATAATATTTATATCAGTTCCAGCTGAATAATGGTCTTTCTCTCCAGCCATCCCAAATAAGTGAATTTTATCATAGATAGGACGCACGCCTGCAGCATCAAAAAAACACATAGTATTGTACCATTTATTCTCTCTAAATAGTGGAATTGACCCCAAAATACATATATTATATTTTTGGCATATATCTACTAATACTTCTTCTGTAATAAGCTGAAAATCATTTTGTAAAAACTGTACATCTAAAACGTAACCCACATTAAACATTTCTGGGAGTATCAGTAGGTCAAATTCTCCATTAAGATCTTTTACTAATTTTATGATTTTATTTAGATTATGAGACAACTCCAATTCAAAAGTGTCCATCTGATAAAGTACTATGTTGATATTTTGTATCATCTTTTACGAAACCAAGGTGCTGGAGCGTTTTCTTGAGATTTAACTTTTTTAGAGACCCTCTGTAATGTAGATGACTTTTTATCAGGATTGGCTATAGTGACTACTATTTTTCTTTCTAAAAACTCTTTCTCATGTAGTTGAGCAATAGCTCTTAGTGCTTCGCGTTCATTGGGCATAGTCACAAAACCAAACCCCTTATTCTGCCGCGTGGCTTTATTAATGATTATTTTTACTGACTCGACCGTACCAAATTCAGAAAAAACTTCAATCAGGTCTTTTTCTTTCCACTTAAATGGGATGCTCCCAACAAAAATATCCATAAAATTTATATTTTAATAGCAAAGATATTAAATATATACGATATGACCATCAAATTAGATATTTTCTTGATTTCTTCCTCCCAATATAAATAAGGTTTCACTACTTTTCAGTCTTATAGTTTGTGTAAAACCTATTGCAGTTTAATAATCCGATTCAACTTTTTTGTACAAGAATTTGTTGTAAATTCTATATAATAAAAAACATCTATTGATGACTAAATATATTGTTTCCATTTTAACAGGTTTATTATTCTTTATCACTTCGTGTAAAGATGATAGCTTAAAAACAAATTCTCTCCAAAATGCTGAATTAACAGAATTAAAGAATAGATATAAAACCGACAAAAGTGACTCAACATTTATAAAACTTATTCAATCATATGGCCTCTCTATCAGGGAGACTAACGATTTAGAATTAAAAGAAAAGTTTATTCTAGAAGTATTAGAAATGAGAAGGGACGATAAAAATTCTGATTTTATTGAGCCATTTGTCCTAGAATTAAATAAGGTCAATCCCCAAAATACTAGAAATGCTGATTTATTATTTGATTTAGGCAAACAATATGAAAATGACTCCAATATGGAAGTAGCAGAAATATATTATCATGGTTTAATATCAAGATTTCCAAAAGATGCATGGACAGAAGATATCAAATCTAAGGTTAAGCCCCAATTTGATGCTGCCAAATTAATTGAATCTTTGGCTAAGGAAGCTTTCAAAAATCCTGATAGCTTGGGTATGAATTTTGGCGATGCGATGAAATATATCTCCGCTTGTGAAGCCTTCGCTATGGCTTATCCAAATGACAAAACGACTCCAGAATATCTATTTAGAGCTGCTGAGATGCACCGCGCTTACAGGCAATTCAGTCCTATGATGCAGTTTTATAATTGGATAATTAGCTACTACCCTGACTATCCTAATATGCCCATTGTTCTATTTTCCAAAGGGTTTTTATTAGAAACTGAATTCAATAGATTGGATGATGCCCTTCAAACCTACCAGCTTTTTTTAGAAAAATTCCCGAAAGACGAATTAACGCCACAAGTACAGATGCTCATCGATAATATTGGATCAGACCCTTTAGAGATGGTCAAAAAGAAAAAGTAAAAATCTGTACGGGCTTAACGCGTCCATGTTAAAATTGGGAGTTTTCTTTTAATCATAAAAATTGCATTACTTTTTTGGCAATTCAATCATTTCCAATTTTTTAAAGTTTGCAAATCAATTAAAACACTAACATTTCAAATAATATTTTAACTTTGTGCAAAAATCCAAAGGTCGTGTCCATAAATGTCGTAGAAGTTTTTCCTGAAAAAGGTATCAAAAAATTCATTGATTTCCCCCATGATTTGTACAAAGGTGATCCGCACTATGTACCTGAGATTTTCATAGGGCAAAAAAACATGATGAATCCCAAAAAATATCCTTTTCACCAATATGGAAAAGTAAAATATTTTATAGCTGAGAAAAACGGACAAATTGTTGGTAGGATAGCCGCAATAGATAATACCAACTACAATAAACATTTTGATAAAAAAGTAGGATTTTTTGGGTTTATGGACTTTATGGAAGACCAAGAAGTCGTCAATGTTTTATTGACCAAAGCGATGGATTTTGCCAAAGAAAATGGTCATAATACTCTGATGGGTCCTACCAATTTTACTACCAATGAGACAGCTGGTACCTTAGTCGATGGCTTTCATGAGCCTCCTAAAATAATGATGACCTACAATAAACCCTACTACGGTCCTATGCTGGAAAAGTGGGGGCTATCCAAAGAGATGGATTTATATGCCTATGCTATATATACAGACAAGGTTTCTGAAAAATCTCTCAGAATAGCCGAGGCCATAGAGCAAAGACTAATAAATAGAGGCATAACTATAAGGTCAATCAGTTTAAAAGACATCGATAATGAAGCCAAAAAGATCAAAAGCATTTATAACTCCGCTTGGGATGACAATTGGGGTTTTGTACCATTTACAGATGCCGAGTTTGACTATCTTAAAAATGATTTGAAAATGTTGATAGATCCCAAATTTGCATTTATCGCTGAAAAAGAAGGTGAAGCAATAGGCTTTAGCATCACTATACCCAATATTAATGAAATTCTCATCAAAAATGAGCGCGGTCGTTTATTTCCGTTGGGTATTTTTAGACTTTTATTAGGCAAAAATAAAACTAAAACCGTACGCATTTTGGCCTTGGGGGTCATGGATCAGTATAGAAAATCAGGAATTGAAGCTTTATTTTTTGCCAAGAATATACAAGAAGCTAAAAGAAGAGGAGTAGTCATGGGTGAAGCCTCGTGGATACTGGAAAATAACGAACCTATGCGCAAGGCTGCGGAACATCTCAATGGAGAAAAATACAAAACGTATAGATTGTATTCTAAGAAAATATAATTTAAGGCGTTGACTTGTAAATTTAATAGTGAGATCTTGAAAAAAAAATTAATCGTCATAGTCAATCCGAAGTCAGGTAGTGGTAAGAAAAATATCCTTGCCAACCAACTTAATAGATATCTTGACCAGAGTATTTATGATGTTGAAATAACACCCACACTCCACCGAGGACACGCAACACAAATAGCCGAAACTGCGATTAAAAACGGTGCATATGCCGTCATAGTGGCAGGTGGGGATGGTACTATTAATGAAGTGGCCAAGGCTTTGGTGCATACTTCCACAGCTTTGGGTATCATACCGATGGGGTCAGGCAACGGGATGTCCTACCATTTAGGTATTAATAGGAGTGTCAGAAAAGCTATAAAAAATATCAATGAACATACATTGGTCAAAATAGATACAGCACAAGCTAATGACTCTTTTTATATCAATGTTGCTGGATTAGGCTTAGATGCAGCGGTAGCTTACAGGATTATGAATAATCCCAACAAAGGGTTTATTCCCTACTTTTTAGCAAGTTTAAGAGAAAGTTTTAGGTTTCGATATTTTAAAGCGTCTGTCACTATAGACGCTGAGGTAGAAGAGGGCGAATATGCTATGATTGTGGTGGCCAATGGATCATTCTACGGTTACAATTTTGCTATTACCCCTCAGGCATTAATGACAGATGGTTTTTTGGATGTATTGATGGTCAATAAAGCCATGGTATTGAGATATATTCCTTTAGTATTTAGGATGCTGACCCGTAGCGTGGATAAAAGCCCTTTGGTGCGATACAAAAGAGCCAAAAAAGTGACTATTCACACCCTAGATAATACCTATTTTCAAATGGATGGTGAAGGCTTTCTAGCAGATAAAACTACTGAATTTACTATACAGCCAGAATCTATTTACCTCATTTATAATGCTGACTAATTATGTGGATATTGTTACTATGTATAGTGTTGAATGCATTTATTGGCGTCATATTTAAGATGTTTCAGATATACAATATTAATAATTTTCAAGCCATAGTTGTCAATTATTTTGTATGTGTTTTGATGGCCTCCCTATTCATAGGTGGAAATCCCCTTCCCTCTGAAATTTTACAAAAAGAGTGGTTGGCGTATGCTATTGGATTGGGCTTTTTATTCATCATAGTATTCAATATTATGGCCATCACAGTCCAAAATTTTGGCGTCATCATTGCTACAATTTTCCAAAAAATGTCTATGATTGCGCCAGCTGCCGTTGCCATACTATTTTATGCTGAAAAAGGCGGTCTCATGAAGTGGGGCGGTATAGTGGCCGCTATAATTGCTATTGTTCTATTGAGCTACGAAAAGAAGAAGGACGACGTTTTAACTATCCAAAAAAAATCCATTCTGTGGTTTTTTCCCTCAGCTACGCTTTTAGGATCATGTATTATTGATACATCATTGTTTTTGATAGAGCACCACAAAATGACAGAACCTGGTGATATCGGCTTCATTGCCTCATTATTTTTGATGGCAGGAGTCACAGGTTTAATATTTTTAATAATACAGCTAATAAGAAAAAAAATAATTTGGGAAAATAAAAGTATTATAGGTGGTATCGGTCTAGGTATTCCAAATTTCTTTTCCATATATCTGCTAATCCTTGCACTTAATCAGGGTTGGGGTGGTTCAGTTGTTTTTCCTATCAATAATGTTGGAATACTATCTGTGGCTGCTCTATTTGGTTTGATATTTTTTAAAGAGAAGATATCTCCGATTAAATGGGTTGGTTTTGCCATAGCTGTACTCTCTATCATCATCATAGCCATAGCATAATAAAAATGAATAATTGACCATGATTATCGATAGTTTTTTGACCATTCAGCTGCCTGTAGAGGGTGAATACAAAGAAAAAGGTAGTAAGTTTTTAGCATATGCCTTTTCTATGAAAGAGGAAGATGAATTGGCAGTAGTCCTGCAGGAATTGAAAAACATCCATCCCAAAGCTCGTCACCTTTGTTATGCATACAGATTAGGTGTCACCCAAGATAGATATCGTATGAATGATGATGGTGAGCCGTCTGGCACTGCTGGAAAGCCCATTTATGGTCAAATATTAAGTTTTGGATTGACTAATATAATTGTGGTTGTAGTCAGATATTTTGGAGGTACAAAACTAGGCGCATCAGGCCTGATTCATGCTTATAAGGAGGCCGTTCAGGACGCTTTATCCAAAGCTGAGATGGGCACGGAGTATATTTATGAAAAATATCTTATCACATTTTCCTATGAAAACATGGGGCATATCATGAACTGTATTAAAGAGTGTGACATAGATATATTGAATAAAGATTTTAGTGAACTGTGCAGCGTAAAAATTGGAATCAGACTATCTACAGTCAATGAAAAACTAATGAATCTCAAAGCAAAAATACTCTGTAAAAACATAGAAGAAATAAATGAAGATACAAAAATTGAATTTTGTAAAATGGAATTATTGTCTGAAGTTTAGGATTTTAAATATTATATAAAAATATCTTTTTACAATTTATTAACAAAAAGATAAACTTTTTGAAATATATGTTTGTTATAGATATATCACAAAGGTGATAGAAGGTCAGATGAAAAAAATGGCCTATTAAAATTTATTTAACACTATAAAATTTTGAAGTATGCAAGTAACATTTCAGACAGTTCATTTCACAGCAGATCAGAAGTTGAAGGATTATATCAGTGAAAAACTTCAAAAATTGACCAAGTTTTATCCCAAGATTGTCCAAACTACGGTTTTTATGAAATTGGAGAATTCAGGTCAAGTACGAGATAAAGTCATTGAAATAAAAATGAATGTGCCAGGAAGCACCGTCATAGCCACAGAAACAGACAAAACGTTTGAGGCATCATTTGACAGTGCATTGGACACAGCCAAAAGACAATTGAAAAAGCTCAATGAAAAAGCTCAAGAAGTCAGATAAATTTTTATAAACCCGGTATAAAATGGTTGTTATTATTTTAAATATTAACAACTATTTTTTTTATTTTCTTGTCTATACCATAAAATAATTATACCTTTACACTCAAAGAAAAATAAATATATGTTGTGTCATTATTTTGAATTGACCCCTCAAGCTAGAGTTTGGATTTACCCATCAGATAAAGAATTTTCACCGTTTGTAAACGTAGAAATAAAGACGCTGTTGCGATATTTTTTGGAAGAGTGGACAGCACATAATCAAGCGTTGTTGACCTATGGCGATATTTACCACAATAGGTTTATTGTGATTTTTGTAGATGAAAGTCAAGTTGGTGCCAGTGGCTGTTCCATAGATAAATCCACACATTTTATTGAGAGTCTTGAGTCTCGTTACGGACTTAACCTCCTAGATAGGCAAAATGTAGCTTATTTAGACACTGACGATACGATAATTGACACGAAATTAAGTGAGTTACCTCAACTTTATGCCCAAAATTTAATAAATGATGACACTCTAGTCTTCAATCATCTCGTAAAATCCAAAGATGAGTGGGAAAAGAAATGGAAAGCCCCGCTTAAAGAGAGTTGGCATAAAAGGTTTACTTAAGGACATGTCTTTCATTATTTAACCCCATTGAACAATTGGATGTATCTATTGATAGACTAAATCTATACAAACGTCGAAAACCCATAACCTAAATAGAGTTAATCCCGTTTATGGTATGTCTCAATGGATAACAATCTTTCACCATAATAAATGAAATTCATATGGTTTTTGGTAAAATAAAAAAAACATTAGGTATCGAAGGCGTTAAGCTTACGCTCTTAGTACCAGAAAAGGTCAGTAAAGATGCTGGATTATTAACGGGTATAGTCAAATTGACATCTTTGAGTGATAATAATACTATAAAATCTATAGAAATACAAGTTATAGAAAAATACACTCGCGGCAAAGGTGAAAACAAGCTCATAGATGAATATGCCATGGGCAAAGTTGTACTTAATAAACCCATTCCTATACATAAAGATGACATCTTAGAGATACCTTTTGAGTTGGATTTTACGTTTGTACCTTCTGAAATGGATAAAATGGAGCAGAAAAATATCTTCTCAAAAGGAATCGTCACATTAGCAAAAAAGCTGAAGGGTGTAAAATCTGAGTATTCAGTCAGGGCCCACGCTGTTGTGGACAGAACAGCCTTGCACCCACACGATGTTCAAGCTATAATACTTACATAAAATAAAAAGAATGAGACGAATATATTATTTATCTACATGCAGTACTTCCACTAAAATAATAAAAGAGCTTAATACGGAAAATGCAGAGTTAATAAATCTAAGACTGAGTCACGTTAGTGAAGAAGATTTAGACACACTTTACCGACAGTCCGGCAGTTATGAAGCGCTTTTCAACAAGCGGGCACAAAAATGGAAACTCATCCCAGAGGCGGATAAACCTAAATCTGATGCAGATTTTAGAGAACTAATACTGAGTGAATATACTTTTATTAAACGTCCAGCGGTCATTATAGATGATCAATCAGCGATAGGAAATGATGCAAAGTCAGTAGAAACGATGAAGGATTTGTTGAAGTAGATATAAAAGAAAATATCTAAAAAGTCATCCGCACCACCACACTCACATTCCTACCCTGGTCAGGTATGTTTAGCCACCGATACCGACTCATATGATTAAGGAAAGGTGTATTCAGTACATTATCAGCGCTCAAATTTATACTTGTCGTTTTTCCTATGAGTTGTGTTTTATAAAGCAGTGTCAAACCCCATAAGTGGGTAGCTGGTGTTATTCTTTCAGAGCGGTCGCGCCTCCATCCACTTTCTGCGGCCATGTAGTAGCGATGATTGACGGATATCTTTAAATCTTTATCTTCTTTTCCAGGAAATACACTATAATCTACCGAAGTTTTAGCTGAAGGTTGTGGCGTAAATGGCAAAGCTAATCCTGTCACAGTATTAATGCTTTGTACATAATCCATATTTTGTGTTAAGTGCCAATGAGAGTTGAAAAAATAATTCCATTCTACTTCAAATCCAGTAAAAACCGCATTATCTTGGCGATATCTGAATATTTGTCCCGCTTCTGGCAAATTCGAAAACTGAGCTGGAAACGTAGGGCCCAAATAAATAAAATTATGTATAAAGTTGAAATATGTACCTGCTTCAATATTCCATTTTACACCAGAATAATTGAGCGATAAATCCCATTGATAGCCCGACTCAGGCTGTAAGTCACTCTGACCTTGCTCATGGCGAAAAGTACCATGGTGAATCCCATTGGAAGAAGTCTCTACAGGATGAGGAATTCTAAAACTCTTAGATATGTGAGTTGCTAAACTCGTTTTATTCCAGGTCTTTTCCCAGCCAGTGGTCGCTGAAAGACCTATAAAAATGTCATCGGTTTGTTTACTAACTAATGAATCTAATATCACTTCGTTACTATTCCAAATGTACTGCGTGAAAGATGTGGTATTGTTTTGACCATAATCCATTCTGAAAGATGATGTCCAATCACTCTTGTCGGGCATACGTCTTTTATATAGACCAAACATTCCAGTTCTATGACTCACATATTCAGGCAATAAAAACTCAAAACCACTCTTTGTGTTGGTCTGATATTGGTAATTAAATCCAGTTTTAAATGAATGAACTCCAGATGTGTACCCAACTTGTGACTGTGCTGTATAAGTGTGCAAATCCAATCCTAAAGCCAAATCGCTCACATCTCTTATGATAGATATAGGTATGCGGTGAAACTCTGGCCGTGAAAACTCTCTACGGTCATTGCGCTGATATCCGATATCCATCGACCATTCCCAATCGTCCTGAGCGTAGTTATGATTGAGTATCCACATAGAATGATTGACCCTTTGTGACGGTGTCTCTATGTCTCTGCGATTTCCGTCATCTCTAAGTGTGTAGCTCCGCGGTATCCCTACAGCTCCAGAAAAAATGCCTCCATTAAAGTTATATTCAGAATAGCGTAGTCTTGTGATACTGTACTTCTGGATGTACCCCACTTCAAGTGATATATTTTGCTCACGTCCTGCAGTGTTGCGTAAATTATTGTCTATGATAGGTAAGGTAAAACCATTGTAATCAAAACTCTCAGTGGGAACACTAAAATCACCCAATTGATGTCGTGTATAGCGTCCATTGACAAAGACCTTTCTCGTATTGTATCCCAGCTGTGCACTCATACCTAAATGATGATTATTGGACTTATATACTGTGGCTATCTCGCCAGATACCCGATTTTTATTAGGGATTTTACCGGGTAGTACCCTTATCAATCCACCCAGAGCATCTGAGCCATACATTAAAGACTGCGGCCCCTTGACGATTTCTAATTGGCCAACATCAAAAGCATCTATCTCCAACCCATGGTCAGAACCCCATTGTTGACCTTCCATACGGATACCATGGGTATTGACTATGATTCTATTGGAAGACAATCCTCGTATAACTGGTTTGCTGATACCTACACCGACATTTATTGCACTAATACCAGGTAATAATTCCAAAGTATTGGCAAAATTTCCTTTATAATTATCTTGAAGAAAGTCATTTTTTACATTTATTGAGCCATTATTTTCGAATCTACTATCTTCGACAAGTACATTTGACAGTAAGGATGTATCAAGGAGCAAAATGATAGTATCTATGTCCGTCAATCCCAAATTATATTTTATAGATTTGCGAAGAGATTTGTAACCTATATATGAAAATGTCAAAGTCATATCATGTTCATGCGGAAAAGGCAATAAAAAATAACCATTTTTATCGGTCACTGTGCCGGTTTCATGATTTTCTTCAAATATCGTAACGCCCTCCAATGGGGTATTTTCTTCAGAAAACACAAAACCATGATATTGGCTAAAACCCACTATTTGAGTTATAAAAATCCAAATAATCACAAGTTTCAATTTTAAAAAATTCCTACTATTCATATATAAAATTACAAACAACAAAACATTTTGCAACATTGTTGCGTTTATAATGCAAAGTTAGTCTTTCAACGATAATTTTATAGGATAAATCATGATATTTACAAAAAAAGAAATTTTAGGTCTATTTTTGGTTGTGGTGGTATTTATATCGTGCAATAAGGATATAGATATTCAACCACCTACTTTCACTTTTGAGTTATTGGACATCAAAATGCTCCCATTGACTGTATGTGGTGAAAATATAGAAAATGGCATTTCCAATGAGGGTGGTCAGGTATTGGAATTTAGGGTACAGGCCAAAGATAATGATGCTTTATCACAATTCAAGCTGGATATTCATAATAATTTTGATTGTCATGGGCATGGTTCGGTAGTAGTACCTACTTTTCCATCACCTACTACTGATAATCAAACAGAAGATTTTAACCAACAAACCATTTATCCTCTGGCAGGAGATGATACTACATTTATTATTAGGATAGAAATACCACAAAATGTGACTTTCGGCGACTATCACATAGGATTTCAGTTGATAGATAAATCAGGTAATGCAGCTGAAAGTATTTTCTTGGATGGTAGATTTTTTAATAATGAGGACAAAGAAGCACCTCGTCTATCCATTTTGAATATTAACGCCATGCCAGAGTCTATAAAAAGGGGCGAGATCTTAAAAATTATTGGCGAGGTGCAAGATAATCGGGAATTGGGATTGGGTGGCAATGGTGTGGTTTTCTTAAATTATACAAACTTATCGTCAGGAAGTAATTCTAGTACAAACAGTTATCGAGTCTTTGATGCGCAAGATGGTAAATTTACGACCTTTAATCTCGAATATTCC
Source organism: Saprospiraceae bacterium (assembly GCA_036782555.1). Classification (GTDB taxonomy): domain Bacteria; phylum Bacteroidota; class Bacteroidia; order Chitinophagales; family Saprospiraceae; genus OLB9. The sequence continues at coordinate 1,393 of DAIPYV010000019.1, read as the reverse complement.
GTGCCTAATTTTTTGGTAAAAGGGCAATATAAATTTACTATTGCGGCTTTTGATGGCGTGAGAAATGTGTCGAATATTGAGGAGTTTATTTTAATGCTAGAATGATTAAAAGTATAAAGCAGTGCAAATAAACAAACTCTTTCAAGTAGAAAACTCAAAAAAAGTAATTACATATGGGACATTTGATTTGTTTCATAAAGGCCATGACCGTATTTTAAAAAGAGCTAAAGCCTTAGGAGATACTTTGTATGTAGGTGTTTCTACTGATCAATTTAATAAAATAAAAGGTAAAACTTGTCATCAATCTTACGATGAAAGAGTAAGTATGATGTTGGACTTACCATATATTGATTTTATTTTTCCTGAATGTTCATGGGATCAAAAAACAATAGATATTACAAAGTATGGGATAGATATTTTTGTTATGGGAGATGATTGGGAAGGAAAATTTGACTATCTTACAGACTATTGTAAAGTTATGTATCTACAAAGAACCCAAGGTATATCTTCCACTATCCTAAGAAAGAGTTTGTTACTTCAAGATATGATATGAAATTGTTGTTTTATATCACGAAGCTTTATTCAGTACCCGTTATTGAGCCTTTGATAAGATTAATCATAACTCAAAACGATATTGAATTTAAAATATATAAAATAGAAAGCATTCTAGATGAAAATTTAGATCCTTATCAATCATATTTTATTACAACACTAAAAGAGGCTGAAAAATTTAATCCAGATTTTACACTTACACCAAGTAATTATGTTGATTTTAGATTACCTGGTAAAAAAGTGCAACTTTTCCATGGTGTAGGCATTGAGAAAAAATCCCATTATGAAATCAGGGATTTTTTTGATATTTATCTCACATCAGGTCCATTGGTCACAGAGAAGTTTATAAAGTTAGCTATTAAATATCAATACTTCAAAGTCTTCGAAACAGGTTGGCTAAAGTTTGACCACATATACCATTTTACAAAATACTTTCAATTACCTGATATTAAAAAGGACTTTGGTAAAAAATATATCTTATATGCACCTACCTTTAGTCGTAAGATGGAATCTTTTTCAGATTTAAAACACATACTACCAAAAATAATCAAGGATAATGAAGTCATCCTATTTAAATTTCACGAGTTGATGTTGGAAAAAGATTTCCATCTGTTCAAAAATATACCAGAAAATATTATAAATATACCATTGGGTGCTGATATTACACCTTACTTGTATTTGGCGGATATTATGATATCGGATACATCTTCTGTAGTTTATGAATTTTTAGCATTAGACAAACCTGTTATCACATACAAAACTCAATCCATATCTGAAAAAGGATGTAATATTGAAGATAAAAATCATCTCAGAAGTGCTTTGGATACTATTTTGTACAAAG
>DAIPYV010000018.1:0-28959 GCA_036782555.1 Saprospiraceae bacterium | reverse complement strand
TTGACAGGCTTATTGGACTCCATACGCATTGATCAGGTGGCCAACTCATATCAATTACAGGGAAGATATACATTAGGCAATACGACTAGACCACAAGCCATGGGTTTCTCATCATCTATACAGTCCTTGGCTCCGCGCACAAGAGATTTGGTCGTGATAGTTGATACCCGAGCGTACCAGAATATGCTTTATTACAACTATATGATACCTGCATTGAGATTGGGGCTGACAGCCAATATTCATTCTATGATCAATGTTATGGAAGTGGGTACATCATTGGTGAATGGAGGTGGTATCAATGGGAGTTATGGCCTTAAGTCGGGTAAAGTGAATTTCAATATGGGTGCTCGATATTTTATCAATAGTTTTGCAGGACAGAGGATAGGTAGTACCGTGAGTTTAGATGGAGGTTTATCTGCCAATATTACAGCCAGATGGAATAATAGTCTTCAGTTTAGATACCTGAGCAACACCGGAGGCCTTAACGATCAGACGAGGCAGTTTTCAGAGTTTTTTGTTCAAATCAATTCCAATTTCAGTTTTTAATTAAATTAATAGCTACATGAGATCGAAATTTGTCATTACTTTTGGTATAATGTTTTTTAGCCTTTGGACGATAGCCCAAATACAGGTAACATTGACCATACCCCAATTGGGCAGCCCATATCTAAGTGACTATATAAGCAATCAGTCATCGCGAATCCTTATAGTTTCAAATACAAGTGCTGAGAGACGCCATATATATTTACACGGCAGATTGGAGCAATTGAGTCGTCCGGGGTATTATATGCGCACACGTCAAAACTATAGGCCCAATATGTCCTTGACACTCGAACCATTTGAGACCAAAACATTGTTTAGCACAGCTGGCGATTTTTCATTTTTTGATTTGAATAATTTAGAAGACAATGTCCCTGCCGATATAAAAAGGCGTATTCAGTTGAATGGTATATTGCCCGAAGGCGATTATAAAATTTGTGTCGAGGCCTTTGATTTTTTTACAAATAGACCTGTATCACTGCCAGATCCATCGGGCTGTCAATTTTTTAATATCACTTTGGGCAGTCCACCTCAATTAGTGAATCCTATATGTATGGATACATTACAGAGTCTCTTCCCTATGTTTATGTGGACACCCGCTATCAGTACTGTACCCTTGGGTGTAATAGGATATACTTTATATATTGTGGAGTATAATAGTCGTGCGCTCAATCCGCAAGAAATGATGGAACAGAGCATAAATTATAATGCCGGCAATCCAATAGTGATACGGCAAATCCTCACCAATTCATATCCGTATAGTCCTACAGATATCCCTTTGAAACCCGGAAAGACTTATATAGCATGTGTGGTAGCTCGTGATGTAAGAGGCAATGCAGTGTTTGAAAATCAAGGCAGAAGTGAGATATGTATGTTCTATACTGGAAAACAGTCCGTCATAAAAAATAATACGGGTGGACCCACCATCATCCAGCCCAATAGTAATATTGTTAGGCCGCCAATTGTATTTGCTACTACTGCGGTCAAGGGCCGACTTAAGCATCGATTCAAATATGAACAATATGATCATGTAGCAACAGCCGAATCACAAAACAATGGATTAAACATAAACATCAACGGCATCAAAAACATCAATAATGATGGAGGTCAGGGAACAACTGATTCCAATTCTAATGCCACAAAATCAAATACTTCTAAATTTGAAGGGCTTACTGCCGGAAGTCAGCCTTTTCCCATTGTAGGTCAAAATAGACCTGACCTAGTAGTGGGCAATGGATTTAGCTCTTTTTCTCATTTAGTCACAACGGCTACTCAACTTGTGGCAGGAAAAAAAATAAAAATGCTATTTGATGAAAATGAATACAACACTAAGTCACAAGATTTAAAAAACACAGAAGTCAGTTTGATAGAACAGTACCTTTTGGTGCGCAATTTGGGTTCTGATATTTCTGACTACTCTATATTGTCGGGTTTGGATAGAATGACACCCATGCCCGATAATGTCACTTCTTTTGCCGAACGCAAGATAGCGACAACCCGTACTGATAATTTGGGGAGATTTCAATTCAATGTTCCTTTGAATAGACCTTACGGACTACTTTCAGACGGCAGTGTGAATATACAGTTTTTGGGCTTTAATACGGAAGGACGCGCCCTTCTTCGCGTATTGAGAGTGGTCGTAGATGATGATCGATACTATAGTCCTAACGTCATTATCATGCCGGAAGCGGGTGACAATATTGATATAGGAGTTCAAGCGTGTCTTGTGAAGACCTACAGTATAGAAATTGCAGTATTAGCGGGATCAAATGATCTGATGGAGAAAAATGCTGAACACTTTGGAAAGCCAGTCCCTGTAAAAGCCCATGTCTTGAGAGAAAATAAGGTTTTAGGCAAGCTTGATCCATCTCACCCGACCACAGAACCTATATATGGGAATGGTGCAATAAAAGATTTATCAGATTATGGGTCATTTCTCACAAAAAATGCACCTGCAAAGACACTCTACGAATGTGAGTCTGATGCACAAGGCAAAATACGTGTCAATAATCTGATAGCTCACCGACATCATTTTGAAGAGTATTGGCTCTCTATGGAAACTCGGTTAGATGATGAATATCACTATAAAAATGATTTGATTTTTTTCGCCTGTGGAGCTCTGTCCGAATATGGACAAAAGTATTTCGGTGATCCGAAAAATGTTAATAGTGCATTCTTCAATGGTCGGTTTAATCACCAATTCAAAGAAAATGTCGTCTTGAAAAAAACTGTTCATTTACAACCCAAATACCCCGCCATTTATTTCCAAGCAGAGGAGGTCTATACACAATATAGAGAGCAAAATCTCCCAGATCCAGTAGTTTCTAAAAATGCAAAGGTACTTATAAAATATCCCGACCATCCTCAATGGGGCGAGACAACTGGTTTTACTGATAGTAATGGGAAGTTCAGAATGCAATACAGCAGTATGTATGGCCAACCCAATGGGTTTGATGCACAAGTACAAGTCTCTAAGTATGGGTTTAGGCCGTATAATTCGGAGTCAAGAAATATGGAAATGGGCGAACAGTTTACACCGACAGATGTAATACTAAGGCCTTTGTCAAGAGTGCGAATGGAAGTAGAAAATGAAGTGGGTAAACCCACAAAATCATATGTTCAGATAGGAGAAAATTATCTCGCGGAAACTTACGAGATGGATTGTAGCCTCGGACAAGGAAGTAATGCTTCTAACCGCACAGAAAATGTGAGTTTTGATATTCCCGCTATAGGTTGGACTCAAGGTGTTAGGAGTAGTTCTAGAGACAATCAGATTTTGATTTTGGATAGAATAGATACTTTAACATCATTGTCACTGACGAATGCATTGAAAAAAATGGATACCTCACCACGTCTATTCTTAAACAGGACTCTTGTGCAAAATATCCTCACTGGCAAAACATGTAAGCAAGTCATGGAGGTGACAGCTCCAGCGATAAACAACTTAGCTATTTCTGTAGATCCACTATCCACCCAATATGATAAATTTGATACATTGGTCAATTTACCTTTACTACAAATACTTGATTTGGGTGTTATTACTGTAAAGTTTAGACGTAAAAAAGCAAAAATAAATATAAATTGTTTGGAAGCACCCAGCCTATGTACTGCTGCGAATGCTTTAGTGCGCTTTCATGAATTTGAACAAGTCATTCAAGGACTACCAGGAGAGGCTAATTTTCAGTTTCAAAACCAAGGGAATCAATATAGGGTAAGAATCAATGCAGGACCCGATTTTGTACCTATAGATGAAAATGTCATTTTGCAAGATTTTAATTTAAAGGAATTTAACTATACACTTAAAAAAGCTATAAAACTGAGAGGAACAGTTTTAGATACTATCACAGGGCTGCCTATAGACAAAGTGCGTGTTTTTGCTATCATTGGTGTCAACTCTCATGGCAATCAGTATGTGGAAACCTATACCAATTCAAATGGCTTTTTTGAACTGGGAGGATTACCTACGCATATCGAACACATCCACTTTTCCAAATCTGACAACTCTATCACCTATATTGGTAAAAAAATAAGAGTGCAAGATTTGGTATCCAATATAGCCCAGCCAAGAGTGTATTTAATGCCACTTGAAGGCTGGGATGTTTCATCACTTTTGGGTTTTCCCGTAGAATTGACCACTGTGGAATCAGTGTCAGATACTCGATTGCGGGTCAGTGGAAATGTAACACGATTACCCAGCAATGCTAATTTTAGGACTCTAAGCGACGATGTTATTCTTTTACCTTTTGAGGGTCTTTTGATTGAAAAATTCAATGAATCTGCACCTGATGGTAGGGCAAAGGCTCTTGTAGTAGGTGCGCAAATTCCATTATTGACCAATAAAGCTTATGTGAGAGTAAACAGATCATTCAATGGCATCATCCACGGCACAAGTAGTAGGCCTGGAGAAATATCTTATAGTACATCAAGTGCCAAGAATAGGCTACACATTTTTAAGACGGGTGATTTCAATGGGTCTATGGTAGCCATTCCCGAAATACTGACAAATAGTTTTGCTTTCTCCAATGATTTTCAAGGGCGGTTTTTCTTGAGTGATCAGGGAGAAGATGTACGTGTCGAAGTGTTTAAATCTCAAATATCCAATGTGTTAGCATCGAGCTTAATTCCAGCTAAAGACTATTATGTAGGTTCAAGAAATTGCAATGCGTTTGGCCAGTGTGCTGACTTCATATTGCGAAATCCCCAATTCTCATTTGAAGGTTTTAAAGCCAACGCAGACAAAATGAGTAGTCGCTTAAGGAAAGATACCATTATCTTGTCCACCACTATACGATTGGAAGGCATTGTAGGCGTTGAACCCAATTATTTGGATATCAATATTGGTGATATTTTGGTCTTCAAAGACGATATCCAGGCCCAGTTTAGATCAAGAAATAAAATTAGTTTCAAGATTGATAAATGGACTTTGGAGTCCACAAATTGGTCTTTTGACCAAGCCAATAGTTCCATAAGTCTTATTCGTCCTTCACTGATTACACCGTCTTTAACTGTTAAGCTGGGCAATATACATTTACAAAATCATCAGGAGCTCATGTTGGTGTCTGATATCAATGTGTTGAGTGGGCAGCCCAAATTAGCCAATGTAGCGGATATGAACTTTTATGACGACACATACGCCACCATAAGATATATGAATCCACTACATGAAGCCTCCAAAAAGATGTATCAACTTTTGATTGGTAGGCCCAACGGTGGCGCAGTAAGCTATGTTAATTTAGCTCCATATCTAGATGGCGGCAACCTAGATATCAGCGAATTTAGATTGTATAGCGATGGATTTGAAAGAGTAGTATTGAAAGACGACATGGTGAATTTTTACAATATTTATCCAGTATCGCGACCCGCAATAGTAGGGTACAATAACTATTTTCATTTGACGGGAAATTCATCACTCAGTATCCCTTCGGCAGAGACATCCAATAGTACAACATTGAAATTCTACAGAGAAAATAATGCCCTCAAAATGGAATTGGTCAATAATGCTATGGCTATACATAACATGAAGGGACACTTGAGTTTTGTGGCAGATGCCTCCAATAAAGATACAAGAATCTTATCTAACAATAATTATCAAGCCATTGGTACTATTACTGTTTATGAGTCTGCAGGCAGCAACTCAAAAGTGCTTATGAGACTGCGAGCCAAGCTCATACATAGACGTGTCAATGGCACATTAAATACACATATCGAGACATTTGATGTCATCTCTGATAACAATAATTTGCCAGGTAGTCAGCCTCAAAAAATATTTTTAGATGGTCAAATAAATACCAATAACAGTTATTTGGTTTTGGAAGAAGGTGCCATGCTTGTGGTAGGAAACGAATGGGACTATATGAGGTTTAAAGCCGCTTTTGGAGGTCAGCGCGCCCAAGAAGGATTTGATTTGAATAAAAAATCTGTGTGGTACACCATACATGGCGATATTACAGCAGATGCACAAAACATCGGAGTCAATAATGTCAATGTGCCCTCCGAACAAGGTTTGGTTTTTGATATCCGATTTGACTTCAAAAAAAATGCACTTATTGGGAATTTTAACTTACCCGCTATACCTGGTGGATTGGCATTAGGCCCAATGATAGTTTATGGCGATATTAGTGGTGGATTTAAATTTTCACCAGAAGGGTTTTACTTTTGTTCATCAGTGGACGAGGCCATGATAGCGCCTATACCTATTTATTTTAGTTCGTTCTTATTGGTTGGATCTACTCCTGTGTCCAATATTGAAGCCGAACATAGAGCCCTTTTGTTTAATAAAGTTTGGAAGGATTTCAATAGCTTTCCGTCTTGTTTAAATCAAATCAATGGTGTATTTATGGGGGCCAATATGACTGTAGTTGACTTTAACATAGGTTTGGATATTGTCATCGTTTCTATGAATCTTGATGTGTTTGTGGCCACGGATATATATTCCTATTTTACATTTGGCAGCCAAACTATTGATGTAGGCTATGGACTGAAAGTGAAAGCCCGCGTCATAGTAGAAGGTAGATTGCTGTTTTGCAGTTTTTGTATGGGTGTAGAGTTTGGAGTAGGTGTGCATGCTGACGCTCAAGTCAATGTCGCAGGAGTTATTAACTCAGCTGTAGGTTTCGATATCAGCGGATTGTTAGAAAATGTCAACTTCAGAGCTGTAGGCTATGGTGAAGCATCACTAGCTGGATCGTTTTGCAGTGTAGTACGCTTTAGAGAAACTCTCAGAATGGAAGTCATATTATCTATGAGAGAGGGCCTGAGTGTTGGGTTGGGGAAAAGCAGCAACTCATCTCAGACCTGCATCCCAACATCTCGCAAATATCCCATGTGTGGTTCTTAATCATTTGTACAATACCATTCCAAAATATCTTTAATAAAATTTTTATACATGAAGTCAGTGATTCCAAATTATTACCCAATGAAACACCCACCACTCTTAGCCTGGACAAAATGGAGCATAATCATGGGTGTTCTTTCCGACCTTAGAAAACAGGCACGTAGAGAGTGTCTCGCAATAAATAAACAACGAAAATCAGCCATAGCTATTCTCGCATTAGTTGTCATGGCTTATCAAAATATGTGGGCTGTGCACATTGAGGTACATTCTGGACCGCGGCACTATATTGTCGATTTGGTAGGGCAATGGAACGAAAATGAGACGTACTTATTGGAGTATCAGAGCACTCATAGTGGTCAGTGGACTTTTGCAGGTATATTTGAAAGAACCCAAGACATCAACACATTTTTCCTAAAATATAAAACTTGGTACGCTGCATCGCCTGAATTACGATGGTTACCATTCAATGAAGAAGCATTGATAGAGTATTTTGAGAAAACGAAGAGTATGGCGTCTATTGAGGAATTGGAGCCTATAAGAGATCGAGTATATTATTCGGCATTAGGCTACAGCATCATTATCCCAAAAAGTACAAAACCCGTAATAGGACAATGGCGCATTAAGAACAAAAATGGCCATGTTGTTCAAACTATGAGTGCTCAATATACCCAGAACATTCAATGGCCCGACCTTGTACTAAGAGATTACAGAGTCGAAGATATATATCCATCCATATCATGGCAAGCCATGTGGGATTTCAATACCAAAATCCAAGGATTTAAAGTATATAGAGCCATAGAATTTAGTGATGCCTTTGCAGAAGTAGAGAATATCACAAAAATACTGAGCCTAAATATTGATACTTTAATATGTATCGTTCGAGATACCTCTACACAATTGGCAGGTTACTATCAATACTACATTACACTGACGGACATCGCCGGCAATGAAAGTCAACCATCGCCCGTGGTCCGAATGCCCAATATGGGTCAATATCCTGAACCTGTATTTACATATTTCAAAGTTAAAAAATCTGAGAACGAAAGAGCCAATACGCTTCATTGGAAAATAGGTCATGCGGAACGACTTTATTATTTAGAAGTGTGGAGGTCAGCGCCAGGCGTCGATGAATGGTCCTTGGTCAAAGCACTTCCGCCTTCAGATACCACCTTTGTAGATTATATAGATATGGCCAACGAAGCCTATGAATATAAGGTGATATGCGGCGACATGTTATTAGATGCACCGATTGAAAGCGCGGTTTCTTTTGGCCTCACTTCTGTGGCTGATTTCGTCTTTGCTCGCACTTATATCAAAGTAGAAAGTAATGAAGATGGTGTAGAAATTCGAGCCCAAATTAAGGATATTAAAAATGCTAAAGGTCTTTATGTGGTACGTGGCGAGTCTTATGACCCCGAATTTCAGATTGTGTCACCATGGATAGATATTACAGCTGATTCACTAGAGATTGCCTGGATAGATACGAACATTACAAGTTTAAAACCTGAGACTCCTTATGGCTATTCCTTAATGTTGGTGGATGATACTTATCAAAAGCATTATATCAAAGATACCGCTTTTATCTTTCCTAATACGGCCATCGAATTGCCCCAACCCTATGTATTTGTAAAGGAGATTTTAGAAGATGGTTCTGGTCGATTTGCTTGGAGAATCCAAGATTTTGAGGAATATTCTGTAAGAGAATTTCGAGTCTATTCTTCCAAAAACGGAAATCAATTTGATCAAACCAAATATAAAACTATTTCGCCTGAAAATAATATGCTGAAAGTACCAATTGGCGATAGGGATTTGACCTATTCAGTGGCCGCAGTTCATTGGATGGGAAAAGTAGGACCCAGGTCTGAGTCTATTCGATTCACGACGCCAAAACATCCGATGAATAGTGAGGCAATGGAGCTTTGGTCATTTAACACCACCAACGGAGTACAGCTACAATGGCCTAAATTTGACAAATCTATGTTTTCTGGCGTAGAACTGTACAGGCAAATGGAAAATGAAGCATCACCACGTAAAATAGATTTCGTGGGCTGGACCCTATCAGAGTACGTGGATATTACAATAAAAAAAGGCGAAAACGCTACATATTTCATTACGCCCATACTACCTGATGGGAGTCGAGGAGTAAGTTCGACAGACTTGTTTGTCCAAAGATAAAATCAGTTAAAAATGTAAAGTTGATACACCCACGACAGCTGGGTAAACTAAAATATAAACAGATGAATAATTGGAAATTAAAATTTATAAGCATCCCTTTTATGGTCTTTCTTTATAGCTTTGTATATACTCAAAACTGTAATCGCTATATACCTTGCGAAAGTCGCACATTGGAATACACATCTATGTTCATCTTGAACAATAAGGTAATGACGGAAACTGAGAGGGTACAATATACAGTCAGTAATAATGGTACAGTCAATTTCGCAAAGACTGTGGTGCCTGTTTTTGGAGGTGGAGTACTTTTGAATGTGAGTGGAATAATAACTGTAGACGATAGTCATGTTTATTTTCCTATGGATTTTTTCTTGCCTATCCCTCTCAATCCTTTAAATATTATTGATCCACCCAATATAGCCAAAGAAGGCGATGGATTCAGTTTTCCACACAATCTATCTTCAGGCACTATACCTTCATCATCAGTTATGTCAGTTGACGTATGGAGGTCACAAAAACAAGCAAGAAAACCCAATCAAGCTGGAAGCTCTGATAGTTCAGCTGGATATCGTAAAGAAGTTCAAACCACTCATAGATCTGTCATATCCTTGAACGAATCTCTTACACTCAATGGCACGCAGATGGATTGTGCAGTTGTCAAGGAAAAGGTCAATATATCTGGTACTTTTAGCACTATTCGATGGGAAATTAATTGGTATACTCGAGGTATCGGACTCGTCAAATCTGCATACTTTGATGAGGACCCCGGAGGGAATTGGAACGCCATGGGCAATAGAGGTCACAAGACATTAATAGCGTTTTAGATGATATGTTATGTGAAATTTATGTCTTATCCTTCCTGTAAGAATATTCTTTTAAGCTTGTAATTTTTGTTTTCACGGGTATCGAAATGTGAATTTTAGTACCCTGGCCAAGAATAGAATTAAATCGGATATTGCCTTTTAGTTCTTTGGTGCGCATGGACAGGTTCTCAAGACCATTACCTAACTGAATCTGTTCATGATCAAAACCTATTCCATCGTCCTTTACAGAAATATTGAGTTCCGTGGGGTTAGATCTGATATGAATTTTTATTCGATTACATTGACTGTGTTTGACCGCATTCATGAAACTTTCTTTGATGATAAGATATATGTTCCGCTTGTGAATCGGTGATAATTTGATATTGTGCGCTTCAGAATCATCAATCCACTCAAAACCGATAACCTTTGAGACACATATTTGCTGACAAAACTCTTTAATCTTATGTTTTAAAGAATCTAAGTCATCAAATTTGATATGGGTCGTCCATATAATCTCACGGATAGTGACCAATGTCTCGCGAGATATATCACCAATCTTTTCGAGTATATTGTCAAGATTCGCTTTGTCTTGGTCGGCAATATTTTTGGCAAAATCGCTATAATATGAAATACTACTTACAGACGAGGCTACATCATCATGAAGATCAGCTGCAATCTTGCTCCTTACCATTTCCAATTCTTTTAATTGATTTATTCTGTTTTTGTAAATGAAAAAAATCACTATTAAAAATGACACAATAATCAGAAATTTGAAACCAATTGTTTCAGTGAAATGAGGCCTAATATAAAAATTAAGGGATTTTACATCTGATACATCTTCGCCTACAGTATTTTGTGCTTTGATGGATATCGTGTAATGGCCATTTGCTAATGAATAGAATTGGATGATGCCATCATTTTCATCTGTCATCCATTCGCTTAAATTATCATTAATGTGATATTTTAGTTTTATATCTGGACGAGACGTAAAGTTTAATAACCCAAAATTGATTTCAATCCTATTTTGGTTATGGTTTAAATTAGCAAAAGTTTCAGGTTGTGACACATTATATATTTGTCCATTCACAGCAAACTTATTGAATAGGATTTCAAAGGATTCTTTTTCCCTTTTATTGAACTTTTCAGGGAAAATCTGAATATATTTATTCCCAATGACAAAATGTAGTTGACCCTCATCATCTTTTATTGTCGATGCAAAACTATCCATATAGGTATTAACAGGCCAATTAATACCATTAGTAAATCTCTGACTTTGCTCATCAAATCTATCAATGCCACCTAATGAACCTACCCATACGTGACCAAAATTATCTTTATTAAGAACGAAGGTAAATGAGGCCGACAATCCATCATTAACGGTATAAATAGCGACGCTATCTGCTTGTGTATAATATCTCAAAAGTCCATTTTGAGAGGTGATCCAAATGCTGTTTTTATCTATAAGTAGATCTCTTGGGTTAGTAAATGACCAATCCAATTTTTGTAAGTATTTTCCTAAATGGATGGTGTCTTCGCACAAAGTATGAACTGATTTTTTAATCAAAGCGTATCCATCGCCTAAGTACCACAATTCTTGTCTATCATGACACACATCCATGTTTTTTTTAAAACCATAACAAAACAATGCCTGCTCTTGGTCTTGATTATCTATATATATCAAATGTCCTGTGTTTTTTCTTACCAATATTTTTCCATATGTGGGAGCATATATCCCTATTATAAAACCTGGATAACCGCTGAGCTTATGATTGGCATTTTTTAATTTGACTCCGTGAATATATCCTTTTTGAGGATTGTTTTTATCCTCTATTATTTGAGTGTTGGTGTAATACTTATTTTTCTCGTCAATATGGATGTAGTTTGTATTTTTTATGTTTTCGCCTATGTCTAATTTCTTTGCAGACGTATTGTTTTTTATATCTTTTATGAATGTGGGCCCCGATCTGTATGGAATGAAAAGGTCTTTATTATTGTAAAGACTAATGGTACCACATTGATATCTCAAGTTTAAAAAGTTTTTCTCATTACTTACATAAGAAGCACTACTTTTAATATTGATATTATCAAGGATATTGACACCATTATCTGAGCCTATCCAAAGTTGGTTGTATCGGTCAAAAGTTACAGCATTGATATAATTACTAGAAACAACATTTTCAGCATTTTCTGTTGTGTAATGCTTGAATTCTTGCTTGGACATATCAAAGGAAAACAGGCCTCCATGTCTTGTGCCAACCCAAACCATTTGATGTATTGTGTCTAATGCGACGCTCTGGCAGCAGGCCCACGTTTCACTCATTAAAGGCATATGATAAGTCGCTATCTCATCCATATCTGTATCGTATCTTGTCAACCATTTTTGGTCGGCTACAAACCAAATATCATTTTTTTGGCCTTTAATTGTATACGAAGCTGCGCCATTGCCATAGCTGTGAGCTAATTCAAATATTTTCAATTTTCTGGGATTGTGGTATTTATGCTCGAAGTGTTTGAATCTTTTATTGTAAAATACCATACCTTCTTTGGTGTAAAACCAAATTCCTTTAGATGTCTTAACGCCTGTTTTATAACTTGCTACTGAGTTGGGAATACTCTTTTTATCTTGTCCTGATGGTACTCTTTTTATTGTTTCTTTTTTCTTATCAAAAATATACATACCTTCATCACTACTTATCCATAAATCATTTTCATAACCTTCAAAAACACTATATATTCCGCCTATACTTATGAGACTTTTGTCAAAAGGCTTTATAGGAAAATGCTTCGTTTTGAAAGTGTATTTGTCAATTTTATACAAACCATTCAACCCTCCTGCCCACATCATTCCATCAGAATCCTCTATGATGGTATGCACTTCCGATTTCGCAATAGGGATATTATTGGCTGTATTTTCTGTTATAGGTCTTATTCTAGTTCCTTCATGTTTGTATATCCCAGAGTAAGTGGCTATCCACACACATCCATCACTATCTGTGGTTATATCTGTAAGGGCATTGGTTTTAAGACCTTCTCTTAGACTTATATGCGTTGACTTTTGAGAAAAACCAGGATAGCTAATCAATAAGTATGAGAATAAAATAATTAAATTTAGATAATTCATTCACAAAAATACGAGAAAAATCGAATATTGCAATTTTTAATTCTATTCATTATAAAAAAATAACGACCTGATTTTAATTTTTTAGAAATTTTTTTATTTCTTCATTATCTCTTGTATTTGCTTGTGCATCATGGTTCTGGCTAGTCTCGGCAAAAACCGCCCCATGAAAACAAAAACTTTGCCATGTCCCGTAATGACAGATACTTTTTTGCGTTTTTCTATGGCCATGATCATATCTCTTACAGCCTTATCTGTAGCCCACATGAGATTAGAAGGCCTAGGGTCTTTGGCTTCTGGATGAAAGACACCTTGATTGTCCACTCGGGTGATATGGCTATCGACAAATCCAGGATGTATAGTCGTGCAACTAACACCTGTTCCTTTCAACTCTACTTGATAGGTCTCTCCGATATTGTGCACAGCTGCTTTACTGGCGCCATATGCTCCTACAAAAGGATTGGGAATAAAGGCTGATACACTACCAACAAGTACCAATCGGCCCTTAGTTTTTTTAAGCTCAGGCACTACATATTTGGCTGTCATAGCCAAGCCCACCACATTGATACTGAATTGTCTATGCCAATCTTGCTGGGTGAGGTTTTCCATAAATCCTATGACAGCACATCCCGCATTGGCCACTGCAATATCTATTCTACCATACCGTTGTACAATTTGATGTATAGCATTCACAATTTCTGCTTCATCGGTTACGTCGCAAGCTACCGCTATGGCGTCGCCTCCTTTAGATTTGATATTATTGACCAATTCATCTAACAGCTCTATTCTACGTGCACTAACAGCTACTGCATATCCTTTTTTAGCATATTGGAGAGCCATTTCTTTTCCAATTCCGGATGAAGCTCCGGTAATCCATACGATTTGTTTGTTTGTATTCATGACTTTATGGTTTAATTATTGTGCAATGTAAGTGTTTTAGGATTGATTTACTCTCATTAATTAAAATTAAATTAACTTCACAATATGTTTAGTTATTAGTTTTCCTGAATGGCTGTTTTTTTCCATAAGTCAGTGACCTCCATACCCACTCCAGAGGGCCATACTGAAATTTACTTAACCACGATTTGCTAAATAGTACTTGTATCAAGAAGATGACCAAACAAATGCCCATGACAAAGGTGAAACCAAATTTACCTGCCAGGTTAAACCCTATCCCATAGAATAGCACAATGGAAATCACTGTCTGTGAGACATAATTGGTGAAAGCCATCCTGCCAACCGGTGCAAAATGTTGAAGTATTTTTGGTCTTTTGTGATACAAAAAGACAATGAGACTGCAATACCCTAGTCCCAACGGTAATGTACCTATTGCATAAGTCACAGTGGACATAAAGCTCCAGAAATCAGAAGTGTATTTTAAAAAGAAATCAATATAGGTCCTGAATACACTGAATGGCAAGCCAATACCTATTCCCCAAAAAGCAAGTTTTTTCAATAAGGTAGTATTTTGAAGGAGCTCATTTTTAAGTATGTGGCGTCCTGCCACCAACCCGATTAGAAATATTCCCAGCACTTTAAAAATTCTGCCATCGTCAAGTACTTGATATACCCTCATCAAAGAATTTCCAATATTCATGATGAAAAAATCACTTAGTGATTCATTTTGAAATATGTGTAGAAATTTTGGATACTTTTTCCCTTCCCATTCTGATAGGGGAAAACCAAAATATTCCCAATATTGTGCAGCGCCCTGTCTAAAAATATCCGGGTAATCCAATTGGATGAAATGAATAAACACCCAACTGACGATGGGCAATAGCAAAAGTATCACGGACCACCGAAGCAATCTTTTATCCGAATAGTCAACAAAGTAAACCAATACAAAACCAAGCAATGCATAAAGGGTCAATATGTCTCCCAACCATATAAAACATAAATGTATGGCTCCTAAAATCAAAAGCCAGAACATCCTACGTCTGAAAAAGTGTGCAAAAGTTTTATTCTGAGCTAAAGAACTTTGGTATTGTACCATACAGCCAATACCAAATAGCAATGAGAATATAGTATAAAACTTGCCATCCACGAGAGTGTAATTCAAAAAATCTAAAACGCGATCTGTAGGCAATATAGTCCACGCTAATTGATGCTCAGGGGAAAAATTGAGATACCCTGAAAAGAAAACAATATTGGCTGCATAAATAAATAATACGGCAATGCCTCTCAGGATATCTAAAAATTCGATTCTTTGTTCGTTAGGCTTGGGTTGGCATTCAATGGGATTCTCTTGATTCATATTCAATAATTTAATTTTTTACTTTCAGTGGGCCGCCCCAGCTTTTTCATACAGTTCTTTCCCGCATCATAAAATGGATATTTATCAAGTTTTACAACATTGTTGATGAAAATTGATTTGATTTAGCTACAAATTTGAAAAGTTTTTTCAAAATCAAGCAGATTTAACTTGATTTAAAAGGTAATGAGCGAATTAGGACCAAAACTACACATCCAAAAGTTTAAAAATTAGATGTAAATTTATTATAACATAAAACTTAGATTTTCACTCAATCAAAACTCTCCAAAAAAGCCTCCATGCTGATATCCCTTCCCATAAAGTTTTTAAACAGTTGTCGAGGATGGACAGTCCCTCCTTTGGACAATATCTCTTTCTCAAATCTTTTGGCTGTAACCGGGTCGAAAATCCCATTCTTTTTGAATTCATTAAAAATATCCCAGGCCATCATATCTGACCAGGCATAGGTGTACAATCCGGAGGCATATCCGTATGAAAAAATGTGACTGAAGTTTGTTATGATGCAAGTACCTTCAATGGAAGGCAATAAAGAGTATTCTTTCATAAAGTTATATTCCCAAACACACAAATTCTCTCTTATGGGATCACGAATGTCATGTAGTGCTATATCAAGTGCGTCGTAGGGAATCCCATAATTCATAACGTAGAATGCTTTATTTTCTCTTTCACTTTGCACTATTTTTTCAATTATTTCCGCAGAGAGCGCTTCTCCTGTTTGATAGTGGCGAGGCACCCGGGCTAAGAATTCCGGCTCGTATGCCCATTTTTGTAACAACATGGAGGGCAACTCTAAAAAATCTCCATATCTAAGATTCAATCCGGATACACTTCTATAGGTAACATCGGAAAGTACATTATGTAAACCATGACCCAACTCATGTAGGAATGTGGACAGATCCCATATAGTCATCAATGAAGGAGCTTCACCCACAGGGTTCTGAAAATTACACAGATTGATCATAACAGGGATTTGATTTTCACCTTCTTCTTTGTTTTGTAATCTTAATGTACCTAACATGGCACCCCCAGCTTTACCCTCTCTTTCATAGAGATCAAGATACATTACTGCTTTTATATTTCCTTTTTCGTCATAGATTTCATAAGGGATGATGTCAGCATGATACTTAGGTAGTTGTTGGTTTTTTATAAAAGTGATTCCAAACATCTCCCGTATCATTTCAAAACATGAATTTATGATAGGCTCCACCGGTAGCCAGGGCATAATATCATCAGCATTAAACTGTAACTGAGTTGCTGAATATTTTTTGTCGTAATAAGCAAAATCCCATCGTTGCAATTCATCATCAAATCCAATAGACCTAGCGAAGTCCTTTATTTTCTGTAAATCCTTGAGCGAGGCATCTTTGACCTTATCTTTGGTGGTATTAATAAAATTCATCACTTGGTCTGTACTTTCAGCCATCGTCTCTTCTAATACATACTGACTGTAGGATGCATAGCCTAAAATATTGGCCATTTCTAACCTTAGATTCAAAATCTCTTTCGCTATTTCCAGATTGTTATATTCATTGTCATTATTGCCAATCCGCCTTTGTTGAAGCGTCATTTTTTCTCTTAAGTCTCTGCGTTCAGCGTATTCCATAAATTGAGCTAAAAGATCACTTTGATTTTTGAATGCCCAACCTTCTACATTTTTGGAACGTGCATAATCAGCTGCTGAGGCTACCACCCAATCGGGCAATCCGGCTAGATCTGCTTCTTGAGTTAAGTGAAAAAAATCTCGGTCTCTGTCCTTAATGACATTTTGATCAAATTGATTGGTTAACTCCGATAGTCGAACCCGAATCTGCTTTAGTCTTTCCTGTTTTTCTTTAGACACGTCTAATCCACTTCTCACAAACCAACTGAAGGTATTGTCTAAAACAGTGAGTTCTTCTTGAGACAAGTTTAGGTCCTCTTTTTTTTCATATACAGATTTTATACGATTAAAAAGTTGAGTATTATAGCGTACTTCGTCCAGATATTCTGTAAATAATTTTCTCACTTCAGTATTTATCTGATTGATTTCATCCGTACCATAAGCTTGGTTGATTCTAGTGGTGTAAAATGAAATGACTTGCCTTTTACTGCCTATCTTTACAAAAGGGATAATTGTATTACGGAAATCAGCAGGATCGATATTACTTACTATGGACTCTATTGTCTGAATATCTTCATGTAGTGCTTGTCGAAAAGCGGGCAAAATATGCTCCGGTTCCACCTTATCAAAAGGGATGATGCCGTGGGGGGTGTCATAGGGTTCGAGTAAAGGGTTTTGAGCTTGAGAAGTCTGAATGAATGCTACATGAGCTAAAGTCAGGAATGCTAGAATTAAATGTTTCATAATTAGTGTCTTTATTTTGTTGAAAAATTGCCCGTAAGGCAGTGTTTTGTAAATTGTATGGTTTCAAGAATCATATTTTCTACATAAAAAACCAGCTCTAAAAAAATACTCATCATACTTTGGAATGATATGCCAAATAAAATGCCGGATATAAACAAACATGTTCTCAGGTGAAAAGGGTCGATAAGATATTTTTTGTGGAATGGGCTCAAAATGATTTTATTATTTTATGAAGAATATTATTTTACAAAGAAATCCATCACCATTCCTCAAGCAAGGTCTTAAAATATGGATGCACTTCTTTGGCTAATTTATCTTTGAGCTCTTCATCAGAGAGCTTGTCTTTATATTTGCCCAGGAAATCCCACAGTTTTTTGATGACTTCTTTACCACCCTCAGTATATATCAATCGAGCCGCATGATGAAATCGAAACTGATACCAACCATAATTTTGAGGGGCTTCTAAAGCTATCTTGTTGTAGTCCGCTTCAAAAGATTCCAGTGTAGTGTAATTCATTTTTACTTCCTCATTCAAAGCATGATAGGAGGGTAAATCAGTTAATGCGCCTACCCATTCGCTGCGTTCTTCTTCAATAAAGGTGTGCATGGCCAGGTTACAAAACATTTCCTCAAGCCACAATCTTTGAATGCTTCTCTTTCCTTTCTGACTCCATAAGTGGGCCAGTTCGTGTATAGCCAACAAATCGAAAAAATTTCTTGCACTCATGCTTCCATCCTGCATGGTGTAAGTGAGTTTCAATAAATCTTTGTGCGGTGCCTTTATTTTATTCACATCAGGGAGTTGTACTTTCCAAAAGGGATTGTCTTCTGCTGCTACGATAATGGAATTTTCTGAGGGTTTAAAATGCGGCATCCCATAGATAGATCCTTTTATGGCATGTTTTTGCCAATCGGTGGGATTAAGCACCAGTAGATTGACTTCAATACCTAAGTTCCCAAAAGTATTGGCATAGAACAAATTCGCTTCGTTGGTCATCATTGCAATGAATTGCGCATCATCATCCACCTTGTCGGAATAGAATAAGTTTATATGACCATTCTCCATGTAATTTAAGTCCGGATAGGTTTGAGAAAACAACGCATTTTGAAAGCAAATCAAGCATAAAGCCAAACTATATTTTAACATAATACTATTTTTTAGGGTTAATTATTTTTTTTGCAAAAGTAGGTATAGTGGGGATTGTGGACAATACCATATTTGAGGGATATTGAGGTTGGATTATTTTGTTCTTTAACATAATATATCAATATACCATAAATGAGGGATAAATAAAAATTATTAATATTTATAACTTTGTGCTTTATTTATACCATCGAGACTCTCATTTTTTTCGTTTATTCTAAAGGTAAGTCATTATTATAAAATTCTAAAAGTAAACCGTTATGATTAAAGTAGTAATTTTTGAAGACAACCGACATTTAAGAGAAAGCATGGCTTTGGTCATAAATAACACTGAAGGCATGGCTTGCTCAGGAGCATTCCCTAATGGAAACGATGTGGTGATGAATATTTTAGGGTCTAACCCTGATTTGGTTTTGATGGATATTGATATGCCCGGTATGGATGGTATAGAGTGTACTAAAATAATCAAACGGCAGTTTCCGCATATTAAAATCTTGATGCAAACGGTTTTTGAAGAAAATATCAAAATTCAGGAAGCCATCAAAGCGGGTGCTGATGGATATATTTTAAAGAAATCAAAGCCTCAGGAACTTATTGAGGCTATTCAAGATGTGGTGATGGGTAAAGTAGCCATGAGCCCAGAAGTAGCGACAAAACTACTACAAATCATCAAAGGAGAGCTACATGCCTCTACCAAAGCAGACTTCGGGCTGACAGACCGTGAGTTGGATGTACTAAAGTTGCTCGCAGAGGGGAATTCGTATAAGGTAATTGCGGATAAATTGTTTATCAGCTTTTTTACAGTGCAAACGCATATAAAAAACATTTATGAAAAATTGGAAGTCAATTCCAAATCTGAAGCCGTGATTAAAGCCCTAAAGAATAGTTTGGTTTAAAAACCCAATATCCCTTATATATGGTATTTCGTATATGCTGCAATCATCATAATTTTGCGCCATAAAATATTTTTATGAAACGAAATGTTTATATCAAATCACTTTTCACAGTTGTATTCTATACATTTATGCTTTTTGCAATACCAATGCAAGGTGCAGTTTGGCATGTGGATATTGCTAATCAAACAGCTCAACAGTTGGGGAGTACTTTATATCCATTTAATTCAATTTTTTCCGGGTATAACGCTGCAAATGCCGGTGATACTATCAAGGTAGCCCAAGGACAATACAATACCTCACTTATCGTTAATGGCAAGCACATCATTCTATTGGGCTCATACATAGGGGGTACTAGTCAAAACTATACCAATGGCCAAGGTGGTGATTTTATGACTCGTGATTATTCACTATACCCTAGTGTGATCAATGGACAATCCAGTGCCGCTGTCATAGAATTCAGAAACAACAGCTCTCAAAGTCGTGTGGATGGGTTTACGATACAAAACGGACAAAGAGGCATTTTATTCGATACTCAATTCACGTGGCCAGCGCCATCAGACATCGTCGTATCGCATAATGTTATTACTGAAAATGGTCCCAATACACTCAATGGGCTGCAAGGTGGTGGCATACGATATGCCGGTGATAACCATATCATAGAATATAATACGATATCTTATAATAAAGCCGACAGAGGTGGTGGGATAGCTGGATTTGGTCTCAATACCATTATAAGAAACAATATGATAGACAACAATGATGGTAATTCTGATCATGGTGGTGGCGTGTATGTTTTTGGGAATGTTTTGTTTGAAAACAATATAGTTTCCAATAATAGAGTCGGTACGCTTGTAGGCTATGGATGGGGCGGAGGCGCTCTTTTTTTAGAGACAGAAGGCGGAGGTTCTGCCGTAAGTAGATACAATATATACAAGTTCAACTATGCGCCAACTTATGGGGGCGGTGTCTTTGCAGACGAGGCCTGTACCTTAGAGATGGCGCATGATTGGGTATATGGCAATTATATCACAAGTGGTAGCCACGGAGGTGCGGGTGTAGCTGTAGATCGCAGATGGGATGGTGTGGCTTCACATATCATTATGAATAACTGCACTGTGGCCGATAATTATGGAGAGAACGGAGGTGTAGGCAATGGTATTTATATCGACGTCAATTCTATGGCTACCATTCAAAATTCTATATTTTGGAACAATGGAGATGATTTCTTTATTTCTTCTAATGGTGGTATCCTCAATATTTCATATTCTATTTCAGAAGAAGTAGTAAGTGGCACTGGAATGCTCCACATTGATCCACTATTTGCTGATTCGGATAGTGAAAATTATGCTATAAAATCCAAAGCTGGTCGCTACCATCAAGGTGAGTGGCTCAAAGATAATGAACACAGTCCCGCCATAGATGCTGGTGATCCGACTTCAAGCTACTCTGATGAACCAGTACCGAATGGTAACCGTATAAATATCGGTGCCATGGGTGGTACTCCATTGGCCTCTCTGACAGCAGGAACCAAATATTTGGTGGGACCCTTGCGAACCTACACTACCCTACAGCAAGTCGTAGCATTACTCAATCCGGGAGATACCGTCGAAGTAGATGGCGGTCATACTTACCCAGGAGGAGTTACATTCAATCGACCTGGCACCGACTTGAATAAAATATGGATTATGGGTATGAGAGATGCCAATAGTCAAAGGCCCATTATTTCAGGAGGGACCAATACTGTCGCTTTCACCACGCCATGGCCATATAATACGTCTAATGGTGGTCACCACTACATTTTCGAGGGGTTTGAAGTGATGGGCGGGAGTAGCAGATGTATATTCCATCAAGCGAGAGACTTGACTATACGAGACTGTTTTGTCAGAGATTGCCCCAATCAAGGCATATTGGGTGCGGATCAGGGCTCCGGTAATATAACAATAGAAAGGACTGAAGTAGCCCGATGTGGGTCAGGAACTCAAAACCATCAGATATACATGGCCACTGATGAAGTTAACAATCCAGGTAGTTTCTTTAGATTACAGCATTGCTATATCCATCAGGGTAATGGCGGCAACAATATAAAATCCCGTGCAGAACGCAATGAAATATACTTCAACTGGATAGAAGGAGGAAGATATCATGAATTGGAACTCATCGGTGCCGATGTCAACGGTGATGGTGGCAATCCACATCTGGCCAGAGAAGATAGTGATGTCGTCGGAAATGTTTTAGTAAAAAATCACCCCAACAACCCTAATGGATATGTCATCCGAATAGGTGGTGATGGTACAGGTGCAAGTCATGGGCGCTATCGTTTTGTCAACAATACGGTTATTTCGGGGACAGGTGCTGTGTTTCGTATGTTTCACGAATTGGAATCGGTAGAGATACACAACAATGTATTCTATAACCCTATAGGTAGCGTAAATCTCACACGAACAGTAGAGGCTATTTGGACTTCCGGACAATCTCAAATCGCTGGTGCTAACAATTGGGTCAAAACTGGCACCATCAATATTCCCACTCAATTGACCAATATATCGACGGGTAGTAGTCCTGGATTTGAAGACTTTTCCAGTCACATCTACACTCCTGCAGAGAACAGTACTCTTGTGAATGCGGGAACACTCCCGTCTATACCCGTACCTGGATATCCATTCCCATTCCCGCTGGAAACACCCGAATATGTGCCGACTTCAGGCACAGTTTCCTGGCAATTAGATGGACATCCTCGTTGGAGCGATGGGACTATAGATATCGGTGCTTTTGAAAGAATAAATCTCCCCTTGGCGACCCTCATTGATGGAAACAGAAACGTGTGCTCAAGTCAATTGGCACAAATATACAGCGCAGTAGCTATAGGCGCTGATGAATATCTCTGGACTGTAGTGGGTGGAAGCATCACTGGTTATAATACGACGCAAGATACCATTTCGGTGCTATGGGATGCTAATGCCAATCAGCACCAAGTGAGCGTTGTACCAGTCCATTCCCAAAATGGCAATGGTTTGGCATTAGATGCAGATATTATTATCGTCGCAGCTGATACTTTGATATGGAACGGTGTCACTCATGAGTGGAGCGATAGAAGTAATTGGTCTGTTTTTACTTTGCCTCAGCAATGCCATAACGTCATCATTTCCGAAACAGCCATTTCTGATCCGCTAATTTCTCAAGATGAATCTCATTACATCAAAAGCATCATTATAGAAACGGGTAAGGTATTAACTATACAAAGTGGTGGTGTTTTGGTTGTGGAGTAGGAAATTGCCATCATCGAAGTATTGTCATTTCGGCTAGATGTAAAAACTTACAAAAAAATATTATTTTCTTAACATTAATGTGTGTGTTTAATATAAAATTAAACTTTTAACATTTCAGAGCCATCTTTTTACCTCACACCCTTACTCCCAAACGTGTTTTACATCCCTCTCCAGGTTTTGATTGAATATCAAGTTGGGCATGTGAAAGTTGGGCTCTTTTTTTCATATTGTCAAGCCCATTTCCATTTTGGACTTGATCCACATCAAAGCCTTTGCCGTCGTCGGTAATCTCTATTATGAGTAGCGGTTTTTGGAAGGAGATTTTGATATCAACATGAGAGGCATGAGCATGTTTGGCTATATTGTGAATACTCTCTTTTGCTACAAGATAAATATTTCGTCTTATAAGTGGAGTTATTTTTTTGTCAGGCAAATCATTGGCAGGATTCACATTTAATGTGATATTTTTGGTAGATAGGTGT
The DNA here is from genome assembly GCA_036782555.1 of Saprospiraceae bacterium. Classification (GTDB taxonomy): domain Bacteria; phylum Bacteroidota; class Bacteroidia; order Chitinophagales; family Saprospiraceae; genus OLB9. The sequence goes on along the minus strand of DAIPYV010000018.1, from coordinate 5,588 downwards.
TGAGTGGCAAATTGAATAATCTTTTTTACCAATTCATCCAGAGTGTCAAATTTAGATTGCGTGCTCCAGATGGCTTCTCGCATGCTCTCTAAAGCCTCCCGTGAGTTATTTCCAATTTTTTCATAAATATCCATAGATACTACATCCTCTTTCGGTAGTCTCGATTTACCAAATTCACTGTAGAATGAGATGCTACTAACCGTGGAAGCCACATCATCATGGAGGTCGGCGGCTATTTGATTGCGTACTTTCTCAACTTGTCGCAACTGATAAAGCCTATATCTATACAAGGCGTAAACAGTACCTGCAAATATAAGGCTTAGCAACAAGGTGAACCACCATGTACGACTGAAATGAGGCCGGATGACAAAGCTAAAAGTCTGTATTTTGGAACAATTATTTTCATGTGCGCAGGCTTTGTAAGCATAAGTATATTGACCTGTTGCCATATTGGTCATATTATTAAATCCAGGAACAGACAGAAGTGTCCATTCTTGATTGCTTTCTATGAGTCGAAAATAAATTTTTATATTTTCCGTATGAGTATAAGATTTCATTCCATGCTCAATAAATAGGTTGTTTTCATTGTGTTTAAGAAGTAATGGACTTGCACTATCCATGTGTACTTTTTCATTATTGACACTTAATGAATTGATAAATACGCGAGGTTGTATCGGTTTTTTGGAGGTTTCAAAATTTGGAATAAATATATTTTTGTCTTTCTCGGAAAATAAAATTCCCTTATTTTTAAAAGGCAACAATCTTTTGAATGGGTCGCTGCCTAACCATGAGATATACGGTGAAACATCTTGTGTAGTCCCGTTTTTATTAAAACTAAAGATTTTTGTGGCTGTGAGTATCAAAAATTGGCCATTTTCATCCTGAGTAATATCCAATACTTTAGAAGTTTGGATTTTGTCATGTAGATATTGGTTATGAAAAATAAAGCTATCCTGCGATCTTTCTATTCGAGTAAAACCATCAATGTCTCCAATGACTAAAATATTATTATTGTCTATGCTGATAATTTTTTTGGGAGTAGACAAATCCATACTATTGGGAGATCCCTGAATATACTCACCAATAGATTTTTGAGATGCTATATCATAAATCCCCAAATAATTATCAAAGCTACCATACCATATTTGATGCCTTATCGTATCACAATATAAGCAATTGAAATGAGTCTTTGAATACACTCCAAACTTTGTATTGTGTTTTGAAAGCGTGTGTGTAGAAGTGTGCATTGAAAACAGTCCATCATTCCGGGTAGTAATCCATAATTCGCCTTTGTTGTCTATGCAGGCATCAGTAATGACGACATCCTGGAGCTGTTGATGTATGATGGGATAAATTAGATTTTTTGCACTGTTGAATATATAAATTTTCCTTTCGTCCACGATAATAAAATTATCATTTTCTGTTTTGAAAATCTTTAAGACATTTTCAAAAACACCTATAGACTTAGCAGAATTTGGCTTCCTATTTTGATATAAATGGAGAGCCCCTTTTTCCTTAGTGCCAATTATCAAAATATGTTCGTCTTCGTATATTGTCGAAATTGTTCGTCCCTCAAGCATTTCAAACGAAACGTGATAATTGGCTTGCATTTCAGGGTCAATTTTTATAATTTGGCCAAGGCTTCCGAGCCAAATACTTGTATCTATATCTTTAAAGATGGCATTGCCACCTATCCATAAATTGTGGGTAGGGTTTTTGTTGATGAATTGTGTTTTTACCCAAGTTTCTGAAGATATATCATATCTGTAAAGCCCACTTACCGTTGGTACTAAAATACTATTATCAAAATCAGAATAAATGATTCGAATAAAGTGGTCCGTACTCGTATTGGATACTGAAGGGGGCAAAGCTTCGTGTAAAGAAAATTTTTGACTTTTAGGATCGAATATAGCTAAACCGTATCCGTCTAGATTGATGTACAATAGTCCATTATTATGCTGAAATCCACTACTTGTCTGCAGAATAGATTTATTTTCGACCTCATAATATTTGAATTTTTGGGTATTCTGATTGTACTCAAAAAGACCTATATTCGAAAACAACCAAAAGCTATTTTTGTCCTTTTTAATAATACTATATACGCTGACATAGACTTTGTCCGATATTTTTTCGTCTCTGACATATTCTTTCCAAAGTATGGGTTGAAATTTGGAACTATTGGGCGATAAATATACTGGATTGCGGCCATCAGTTATAGCCCAAAACGTATTACCGTCCTGGTAAAGACTATGGACATGGTACGACGGTAGTCCTGTGTCCTCATTATTCGTCCAGTGTACTATTCTTTTTTCTTTTTTATGATACTGATAGATACCGTTTAACGTACCTACCCATACGAAATCATCAGAATTTGTGATATATCGGACATTTTTGAGTGATGAAGATTTTATTTTGTTCTTTTCTATTACTTCAGACAATCGAAACCCATCAAATGTAAAAAACCCTTGTGTAGTGCCTACATACATCAATCCATCGCTATCTTGTGAGAAAGCAGTGATTTGATAATTAGACAAGTCTTTGACGTTGATCTCTGTTGTGATATATCCTTCGGCCTTGAAGCTCGATATTAATTGATGGGGATGGTTTTGAGTCAATAGCGTGAAAGGAAAGAGCAAGAAATACACTTTACAATGAAAGAAGAAACTCATAATATTACTATTTTTCGACATTGACCAGAATTTCTATCAATGTGATTTAATGATTTTATGGATGTATCTGCCCGATCGCATGATATACATTCCATTCGGTAAAAACTGCAAATCTATAGTATGTATTCCAGCAATCAATTGTTTTCTAGTATATAAAATCTGACCAAATATATCTATAATTTGTATGTCATTTGCTATATTTTGGCTTTCAATATCTATGTTGATGAGATCAGAAAAAGGATTAGGATATACCTTAAATATTGGATCGGTGATAGTTTCAACTTCGATATTTGATGTCTGTTGGTATTCTATCGCCCCTATGTCATGGCCACTGCCGGAAGGTACTTGATTGTTAAAAAAATCTGATAAAAAATCTGTGGTTGCACCTTTGTCAATTGCGGGGCTACCTGGCATGAGGCTAAAATCTTCCATGAAAACATCCATAAAAAGTGGATTTTGAGCTATGATTCCATTGTTTTCAGCTACTGGCAGAATAGGTGTAGAGTTTTGTGGGAGCTGATGATTGTACCAAAGGTTGTTAGAAAAAGTAAATGTAGCCGGCAGTGTATTGGGGCCAATATTGACATGTCTGGAAAGCGAATTCGCATGATAGACTACATTATTGACAAAACTATTGTGGCTACATGGGACAAATCTATTCGGGTCAACTGTTTCTTGCAGTATGCGAATCGCCCAGTTGGACGGGTTGATGATGGTATTGTTCACAACATGTACACGTGTACATCCTACATAAGCAATAGGTGCCGTACTGCCTATAAATATATTGGCATAAACATCGATATCAGCGGATTCGAAGGCAGCATTTTGAGGTCTGAAAAACTCCAAACTAGTACTGCCACCGAGATTGAGGGTTCTAAGTCCACAGTTTTTGAATTTATTGCCACGTATTTTCAAAAACTGGGTCCCCCCCTTGGCTTGTATGGCATTAGATCCCATGTTTTCAAAGAAGCTTTCTGATATATAGCCATTATGACATCCCACCATGTCAATACCGCTTCCGCCATTGGCACCGTTTCTAAATTGACATCGGCTGATTTTAAAATCGTCCACACCTGATAGTTTGAGAAGGTCATTATTGCCCTGTGAAGCCATATTTTGAAAAATACAATTAGTAATTTCAATATGGTGTGACGGTGTGTCAAAAGTGCCCCCATCATCGATATTCATGCCGTTGGCACTTTGGCGCTGAATAGTAATATTTTCTATTCGGATGTATGATACATCTGAAAAATGAAAGGCTTGAGTAGTTTCCTCAAAAATTACATTTTCTGCGTCTACACCTAAAAAAGTAATGTATTGATTAGCTTCACCATGTAACTGAGTGATGCGATTCGGTGATATATAGTTTCCTGAAAAAATCATGATCGTATCACCCGCTTTGGCGAAAGCAGCTGCCGCAGCTGGCGTGGCGTATGTCCTGCCCATACCCACTTCCAACACTTGGGATTGTAACTCAAAGGACCATGTTAAAAAAAATAAAAGTGCCATCCAATTAACGATTTGCCACAGAGTTGAAGGTGATATTCGCATTATAATAGTTATTTAAGATTCGATAATATTAAAACCTCTAATCACTTATAAGTAACCTCATTAAAAAAAATATGTTTTTGATGGTAGTTATTTAACGAGATGAATATTCTAAAGGCATTGCACCAATAAGTTAATCGACATATAAAATCAAATAATTTGCAGCTCTTTTTGAGTTCATATTCAAGTAGTTGTTATACTTTTGGTAGTATATATTATTATCAAAAATCCAATGTTATTCCCGTATTGACCTGTCTAAAACCACCCGGCATGATACCTGATTGACCTCTATTGAGTCGCGAAGCCACAAAGATATCGTTTCCTAGATTTTTGCCCGATAGGAAGTAAGTTCCTTTTATTTTTTGGGTTAAATTAAAGTCATAAGATAAGTTGATATCGAATGTTTGGAAAGCTGGGATTTTACCGATGCCACCGTCTCCCGATTCATTTTCAAAATTAGCAAACTCAGCATATTGTGCACCTACATAATTGTAAGTAAATCCTGCATGGAGACTTTTGTACCCATAGTTCAACGATATATTATATGTCAACTCCGGAGTGTAAGGAGATATACCGTTTTGGATGCCGTCATTACCAAAATGATATTCTGTTTTAGTGATATTATCTACATCTGATATGGATAAGGGGCCATTGATAGGTACGTTGTGTCCATCGATGTTCTTTACGTAAACCGTATATCCTGATGGCAAACTATTAACTTTGTCCACAAATTCTTGTTTTGTGGCTTCTGTATGTCGTACCAAAGTAAATAAGTGCCTATCCACTAACATACCTGAAAGAACTCTACTGCGCAACAAAGTCACATTGGCCAATGCTGATAAATGGTGCGTTGTGTTTCGGGATAGAATATTAAATTTAAGAGCGGCTTCAGCTCCTTGAATATTTATGACTGCCAATTTTTCGAAAAATTCGTTCCATCCAGCCAAATAGAAATTTCGAATTCTATTATTGAAAATGGCAACCTGTCCATTGACAACGTTTTTTAAAATGTCTCCTCTGATACCTAGTTCACTATTTATACTGACCTCGGGGCGCACATTGGCCAATTCTTCAGGGGATAGGGGATTGACCAAGACACCACCACGTTCCACTAAAAAAGCAAAATATTTGGAGGGAGCAATAAAACCACGATAAACACTTCCACAGTAATCCATTTTTTTGTAATTATAGACCATAGATAATCCAGGCTGTAATACGGAATAAGTATTCGTACGTGCCTGGTCTCTATCTGAAGTTAAGTTAGGATTTTTGGCGTTGGCCAGTCTATCTTCCCTATTCATATTGACAGACTCAGCTCTCAGAATAGGGGTAATCTCAAGGTTACGGTAAGTCCATTGATTCCTGATGTAA